>JAKLIV010000140.1 GCA_022709405.1 Spirochaetota bacterium | reverse complement strand
ATGTCTCGCCTTTGGCATACAGGATCGAGCCGACATTGTCCGGGCCGGCTATTTCAAAGTCGATCTCCTCCCTGACACTGGAGGGATTGTCCCTGTTTTTCCAGAGAAACGGCCTTCCGGTTTGCGATGCTTTTGCTGACACTACCGCGACCGTGCACGCCTGAATTTCCGGCGCATGGAACACTAAAAATGCCGTTGAAAAAATGATTGTTGCCGCAATGTTCTTCATCGGATGATTTACTCCTTAAAATGATTAGTGCCCGCCGACCGCAAGATCGGCCTGTAGTTCCCGCTCCAGATTTCCCGCCGCGACCGGGTGTATGGCCCCGCTCTGCACCTGCGCAGGGATCATCTCGAGCATCTGGCGCGCGAGGTCTTTGCGCAGCGCCGTATCGACCGCAGACGCGAGCCATGCCTCTTTTTTCTTCGCAAAAAGCAGCTTGTTGACCAGTGTCGTAAGTTCCCTGCCGCTCTCGTTCGGCAGCTGTGCGGCGGCGTTTTGCAGTACCTGCCATTCGAACTCCGACACGAAGTCGGGACGGCCGGCGAGCGTGCCGGTCACCGGCCCGGCTGCAACTGCGGCTTCGGCCGAGGCTTCGAGGTTCTTCAATATCCGGGCCTGGCTCATGGCCTTATCGCCGACCTGGATCAGTGAATCGCTCTGCGCGTCCGAATGCTCGTCCCCGCCAAGCCGCCACGCCAGGGCAAGGGCGAATACTGCGGCTATGAGCAATGGCGCTGCCCACTTAATGATTTTCTTGATGTTCGGGCCAGGTTGAGTCAGGGTCATTATGGGCTCTCCTCGATGTGGATTCAGATTTTTCAATCGTTAGTTGAAATCCGCCTGCAACGTATAAGCCTATCCCGGCCGTCCAGTTGAAAAGGGGCCGGCCGGGATTTAGCCTTGTTCTGCTGAAAAGAGATTACCAGGCAGTCGGTTCCGGCGCCAGCACGGTAAAGGAGTATTCCTGGCCCGGGCCCGACATCAATGCCGTGAACAGGGGCGCCAGCGCCCCGCCGGTGATTGTCGGAAATGTCGTTTCACCCGAGAATGTCAGGGTGCCGTCTCCCAGGGATGATACTGGGCCGTCGAAGTCGATCGCGAAATCGACCGGCTCCTCGGTGCGCAGCCCGATCGGAATCCCCGTATAGTTGGTGAGGCCCGCTGACTTGATCTTGATGGTCACATATGCGTGCCCATGAACGTGCAGCTGCCCGGCATTGTCGAGCGATGCCGTTCCCGACATCGGCTCAGTGGGAATGATTTCGAGCCTGACCTTGAGCGGCAGGATCACCCATATCGGCGCCGGGAATTTCGGTATGGACATGGTGCCGGTGATCGTGTTCGTGGTCATGTTCGTTTCGGCCGTGAACGTCGAATCACCGGGCATGTCGACGTCCTGGTTCAGCGTGTTCAGGCGCATGGTGGCGTCCAGCGTCCACTGGTTCAGGGAGAAGATGAAGTCGCCGTCGACCGGGTTCGCGGTGGATACCGGTCGCGGGTTTACCGGCTCGGATGACCCGGTGACCGCGACTCCGTCAAACCGGTCCTGCAGCCAGGAGAGCACGAACGGCGCGGCCTGGAACTGGGTGGTGATGTGCTCGCCCGAAAAGACCATGTATGCGGTCTTCACGCCCAGGTCATTGTATTTCTCCCTGAGCACGAGCGCCTGCTCGAGGGGGATGAATTCGTCCGCGGTGCCGTGATACAGGAAAACCGGGGCCTTGATGGCGCTGTTGCCGAGGGCCTGGGCGGTGAGGGTCTGGTTGACTGACGGAATGCCCATGAGCGCTTCAAGGGACATGCCTCCCTTTGCGAACGTCGAGAGACTGGTATTCATGAATTCGAACAGGGCCTCGAATACGCCCATCGACAGGCCCTTCTCAATGGCGGCCTCGCCTTCGGCGTTCATCAGCTCTTCAAGGGGGATTCCTTCGGGATACTGGGACCATAGTCCTATGACGGTCTCCAGCAGGAAGGAAGAGCCGTTGTTGCCGTCGAGGTACCGGGCCACCTCGAAGAAATCGGCAGGTACTCCCCCGGCAGCGACCCCGACAAGATTCAGGTCCGGAGCGTATGACGGCTGCAGCTCTCCCGCGAATGATGCGGACTGGCCGCCCTGGGAATATCCCCAGATCGCGATTTTCGCGTTTTCGCTGAGGGGAATATACGGAATCTGCAAGGCCGCGGTGATGATGTCGAGCACTGCGTGGCCCTGGGCTATGCCCGACATGTAGGTCGGGATATCGCCGTCGGTGTAGCCGGGATTGTCGGTAACGAGCACCGCGTATCCGCTGTTGAGCGCCGCGACGATGTTCGAGTTTTCGTAATCCGTTCCGTTAGCGAGCTGTTTCGACGGGGCCCATTCATGGCTGAGTCCGTGGGTGCCGACCGCATAGCTGACGATGGGGCGCCTGCCGGACCCGGTCCAGCGCGTCAGCGGGAGAATGACCGTGCCGGTCACCGCATTGGGCGCGCCGAGAGCGTCCGTCGAATGGTAAAGGACAAGCCAGGAAGCGAAATTCGGGGCCCCGGGCAGGACCACGTCCGTCTGACGATAGCTGATCAGGTCACCGTGATCTCCCTCGGGCAGGGGTGAGGGAGGAGTGTAAAAAGCTTCGCCCGGTGCGCCGTTCTGTGAAGCGTTGGTCAATGCGAGAAAGGCCGTCAGGTCTTCTTCTTCGTTCGCCTGAATGTTATCGCATCCGGCGATGAAGAATAGAATAATGCCGCTGAATGCAAGGTGCAGTAAAAAGAATCGCCATGGGAAATTAATTCGTTTCATATAATCCTCCTGGTCTGATCTGGTGGATTGATTTGGCGGTTCTACACAACGGTTCTTTTTTTATTAACAGCCAAACAATTGTTACACGAATATCATGGAGTGGGGGCCGTGTCACGACATGATTTGATTAATCAATATTTGTCCATAATTCGACCAGGTGGACGGTTTTCTGGGGAAAGCAGCTTGATGTAAAAGGGATTACAGGTGTCTCAGTGATGAAAACCGATCCAGGTGCCGTCCCAGCGGGCAGCAGGGTATATTTCAGAGGTGATCCCGGAGCCTTCATACCAGCGCTGCATGATGAAGGAATCATGGGGTACGGTCATTGCTGCGTGATCGCCGAATTCCTGGAAAGGGTCCATAATATACACTTCCTGCGTATCGGTGTCGTATCCCATGAGCACGACGTAATGTCCCGGATACCAGAGAAGCGGATAATCGTCATACATTCTCCTAAGGTGAAGTATTACGGGATACTCCTTCTTCAAAAAATTATCCATGATGTAGTCAAAGCGGTTTCGGCGTTCGATATTCGCTTCGGCATTATAGTCTTCCGACGCCTCTCCGGTCACATCGCATGAGCCGTCGACCACGGAGTAGAATGGGACGCCCGCGCCCTCGATGCACCGGGACAGGTTGGCGATTTTATCAAAAAAGTTTTTGCAGTCTACGCCGTCGAGAAAGCTGTCGAGCCAGGAGGTGATCCACGAGCTGTCCAGAACCAGGGTGAATATTTCATCGATTCCTGACAGGATGGTCTCTGCCGCGCACTCGCTGTTTATGGAGAGAAGAGCCCCGCTGTAGGGGTCGCCGTAGTGCTTGAAGATCATATAAAACGATGTCGGCCCGCACAGGGAATCGTCCTGCTGGACGAAGAAATTGTCGTCAACGACGCCGATATATGAATTTACCGGCTCAGGAACAGCTCCATCGTCTGAGCCGTTATCGCCGGTGCTGGTGTCGGCGCCGGTATTGCAGGAAACGCACTCTTCAGCCGGGGCCTTGATGTCGTCGCATGCCGTGGAAATCGATACGACGAGAATTACGGGAACCATCACGGCATAGAGTACGGCCTTGATCCTTTGTTGAATCATGATCTGCCTCTGATGGAAATGATTAAATGCGCCCGGGATTGCTTTCGGGTTTTTATAGCACCGGCACAGGAAAAAAATCCAGAACAATTTTTCGTTATGACAAAAAATCGTTAAATTCCTGTTATGCGGGAATAACGGCGGTTATTTTTTTATGATAACCGAACAGTGTACGGCCTGATCGAACGGAAATTTTTCTTGACATTGAATTGCTCTATAATTACGTTTATTCTGTCTCCCGGAAGATTTTAAAAGGAGCGTTCTTATGAAAACCGAGATTCGCTTAACGGCCGCGTTAATGGTATTGCTTCTGACTTCATTCACGCTATCCTGCGATTCTTCATCGGAAAATAACGAAACTTCGCTTTCTTACCTCACATCTGAGCTTGACCGCAACCTGAACCCTGACGCATCGCCCGATGAAAAGAGCGCGCTCATAGCCGGAAACACGGACTTTGCGTTCGAGATGTTTGCGCAGCTGACCGATTCGGACGAAAATATCATTTATTCTCCGTACAGCCTCTCCCTTGCGATGGCCATGGTCTGGGGCGGGGCCGCTGGAAACACAGCCGCCGGAATTGCGGACGCGTTTCATTATACCCTTGCAAATGACAGATTTCATCCGGCCTTCAATGCGGTTGACCTCGCGCTTCGCGGCCGTGAATATATCGATCCCGAGAACGGCAAAAAACTCGATCTCGTGATTGCAAATGCTTTCTGGGGGCAGATCGATTATCATTTTCTGGAAACATATCTTGATCTCCTGGCGTTGAATTACGGGGCCGGGATATATGAACTCGATTTCATGACCGGGCCCGACGCGTGCACCGACACGATCAATGACTGGATAAATATAAAAACCAGGGGCCTGATCAGGAACGCAATTCAACGAGGAACAATAAATTCAAATACCAGGGCGGTTTTGACGAATGCCATATATTTTTACGCGAACTGGATATATGAATTTTCAAAATCGGCGACCTCCTTCGATTATTTTACTCTTGCAGATGAATCTACCATAACGACGGAAACCATGCACATTGAAGAATCGTTCAGATACAACGAGACGGATGACTGTCTTTCTGTCGAGCTGCCGTATGCCGGAAATAAAATGTCGATGCTCGTCGTCATGCCGAAAGCGGATTACATGACTTTTGAATCCGGCCTTTCCCGCGTGTCTCTTGATGCGGTTGCATTCGAATTGAAGCCGGCGCGTATTAATCTGTCCCTTCCGAAATTCAAGATCGAGTACGCCATCGATGAAGTAAACTCCAAGCTTGAATCCTTGGGTATGATCGACGCTTTTGATCCGTCTGCCGCTGATTTCTCGGGCATTACCGGCGGGAGGGATCTTTATATAAGCGATGTCCTTCACAAGGCCGTGATTGCGGTTGACGAGACAGGCACCGAAGCCGCGGCCACGACTGTTGTGGTTTTCGCAGAAACAGCGGTTGAGCCGGCCGTCCCGGTCACGGTCGATAAGCCGTTCCTCTTCTTCATCAGGGACATGGAAACCGGAGCGATTCTCTTCATGGGCAGGGTGCTCGACCCGCGCGGGGATTATTAATTAGATCGGCAGCAGTGTTTCGGCATCGGCAATCGGCGCATCAGACGCGCTTCCGGTACATCCTGGTCCTGACCGTGATCTCGCAGGAAAAACCGCTCCCTTCGGGAAACCTTATATTGCCGTTAAGCTGGTGCGTCGCGATCTCGCGGATGATAAGCAGGCCCAGTGAAGATGACGTGACCGGGTCGATCCCAGGTGGAATTCCCACGCCGTCATCGCGGTAAGTCAGCGTGATTTCATCCCCGGTAGAATGCAATTCAATGGCGATTTTCCCGCGAAGATTATCGGGAAACGCGTGCTTGACTGAATTGGTCATCAGCTCGTTGATGATCAGGCCGAAGGGGATGGCGACATCTATCAGGACCAGGCAGCTTTCGATTTGCAAATCCGTGGATATTCTTTCAGACGCTGCAGCGTAGTTCCCCAGTATGAGGGAGACGATGTCGGGTATGTAATCGTTCAGGTTGATCGATGTCAGATCGTGCGATTCGTAGAGCTTCTGGTGTACCAGCGCCATGGCCTGGATTTTCAATCCAATGCTGTCGAATGCCTCCCTGGACGGTTCATTTTCATGTTTGGACGCCTCCAGGGCGAGGAGGCTGTAGATGACCTGCATGTTGTTTTTTGTCCGGTGATAAAGCTCGCGCAGCAGGACCTCCTTTTCACGCAGCGACTCCACGGCGCGGTTCTCCATTATTTTTCGCTCTGTGATGTCCCGGGATGAAGTGACCACTGCCTTGACATTATGGCTGTTGTCGAATTCAGGCATCAGCACCCAGTCGATCCATATACCCCTGGGGAGCTGGAACTCGATGCGTTTGTTGGAACCGCTGTCGATGACCGAGCGGATAGTGTTTTCCCACAGGTCGCAGAGCTCAGGGGGGAACCCGAGCTCGCGGTGGTTTTTCCCGATAAATGCCGATGGCGAAATACCGGTCTCTCTTTCTACTGCTGGATTGACATACAGGTGTCTGCAATCGAGGTCGAATCTCATAATAACGTCCGATGTGTTTTCCGCCAGCGCCCTGAACGTCTCCTCGCTCGCGCGAAGGGCCTCTTCGGCGTCCCTTTTTTCGGTGATGTCCCGGATGCATTCGATGGCTCCGATGATTTCACCCTCGGCGTTGTAGATCGGGTGCGCCCAGCCCGAAAGAAATCTTTTACGGCCGCGCACCACCGGTACGTTGGTTTCCCCGATGAGAAGGTCTCCTTCAAATTTTACGATGGTGTACTCGCGCAGTATCTGCTCTTTAGGGAGAAGCACGAGGTCTATGAGGATGGGGCGACGCTCGCCGTAAAAGGGGATCGCATATTCGTAATTACCCCTGCCGAGCATCTCGGAAGCGGGGAAGCCGGTCATCTGCTCTATGGCCTTGTTCCAGACTATGACCTTTCCGTTATTATCGATGACCAGGGTCGCGTCCGGGATGAATTCCATTATGTCTTCGATCTGTTTTTTTGCGGAAGAGAGTTTTTCTTCAACCTGCCTTCTTTTGGTGATGTCGCGCACGACTGCCTGAATGAAGGGCTGTCCCATGATGTCGACGCGGCTCAGGGAAACTTCGGTACAGAAGAGGGTTCCATCCATTTTTTTATGGACCCATTCAAAGAACTGCGGCTGCCCGCCCATTGCGGCCGACACTTTTTCGAAAGCCATTTCCGCCGAATTTCTACCGTCAGGCTGAAAGGGGGGTGAAAACAAAAACGGGCTGCTGCCGATGATGTCGTCCCTCGTGCAGCCGAACATTTCGCAGGTCTTGGGGTTGCAGTCTAAAAAGACATCGTCTTTCAAAGTGAAAATGGCGTCATTGGCGTTTTCGAAAAGGGCGCGGTACTTCGTTTCGGATTCGACTAATTTATTCATGGCCTGTTTCTCGCCGGTGATATCGCGAAAGTACCAGACCCTGCCCAGGCATTCCTCGGGCCCGCTGAATATTGGCGATGAATATCGGGCCAGAATCCGGCCGTCGACAAGCGGAATTTCATCGGAGCTCGTTTCCCCGGGATGATCGTACAGGTGCTGGACCAGGGCCATGAATCCTGCATGGTCTGCAAGCTGGTTTGAGATGAAAGCCAGCGCCAGATCGTCAGACCGTGATTCAAGGATGCTCTCTGGTATCGCCCATATTTCGGCAAAACGCCTGTTGTATGAAAGAATTGTCCTCTGATTGTCGACGATAAGTATGCCGTCGAGAGCGGTCTCCTGCTGTGTTACCAGAAGGGTGTTGGTGATCCTGAGCTCGGCTTCGGTGAGTTTGCGGCGCGCGAGCTCCTCGTTCAGTTCGGATGTCCTCTGTTTCACCTGGCGTTTCAGTGTCCATGTCCAGGCGAATGCCGCAGCAATCGCCGCAATCAGCAGAAGGATGCCTGCAATTCCCCATGGGAAAAGCCACTCGATGGCCGGCGAGGGCCCTTTCATCGGGCCGAGCCATTCATTGTAGATTTCTTCGTACCTGCCGCTGGATTTCAATATGGCGATTCCCCGGTTCAACGCATGGCTGAGTTCCCAGTCTCCCTCCCTGACCGCGAAACAGTATTCCCTCGGCTGGAACGGCGGGCCAGCGGTCGTGATGTTCATAAGAGAATATTTCTTTGCGTTATAGAGTCCCTGGGATTCGGCGAGAAGAGCCGCGTCGTATTTTCCCGATGACAGCGACCTGAGCGCGTCGATTTGCGAGTCGGCCAGAATGAGGTGGCGGGATATGTTGTTCTCGACCGCGTAATCGTGCATGATATCGCCCTTCTGAACAATGACCTGCATGTCGTGAAGGTCTTTAAGGGATTTGATTGCTGAACCCTTTCTCACAAATATCGTATGATGGATGATCGTGTGTGGAACGGAAAAATCGACCAGCCTGTCCCGTTCGGGAGAGTGGTACATGCCGAGCAGCATGTCTATTTTCTTTTTTTCGAGATCGCCGCGCACCTCTGCCCATGGTCCCAGCCGTATTTCAACGTCGAGACCCATGACACGGGCGATCGCCCTCATCAGGTCGACATTATAGCCGGCCGGCATTCCCGACGAGTCTATGAATTCATACGGGGGATATGCGTAATCGCCCCTTGCCAGAATGCGTTGCGCCTTTTCCGCCTTTTCACCTGCGGCCTGGATGGGTATGGCGATAACAAGGGCCAATAATACGATGCCGTATGCGGCATAAGTTTTATGTGCGGTGCAGTTTTTCATATTCGCGAAAAAAGAAATAACAATAAAAAAAGGAAAAGCCGCGCTGTTTCCTCTGTAATACTATCATAAGCTGAAGTGAATGTTTATGTCAAGACCAGGCGGTAATCCGGCAGGGCGGCTGTTCCTGCCATGACATGTGCTCATTGCAAGGCCGAAACGGTCGGTGGATACTTATGTTAGCACATGAACCCGGGCGCTCTTTCATGGGATTTTTAAATCAGTTTCAGCTCTATTATATTTTACGTTGACAAGGTTCCTGTGGGCATAATATTGTGGCGACATTGATAATTATCTAATTTTATACCATACGGGAGATAATGATGAAATTCAGATTGAGTTTGATAGGAATTATTCTGGCCGGCATCGCACTGGTATCGATCGGATGTGATGAGAGTACAACATCAGATACAGTTTGGCGTGAGCCAACTCTTCTCGATAACTTTAACGGCAATGCTTATAGGCCTCAAATAGCCGCAGATACTTATAATAATATCATGGTTGTCTGGATACAGGATAATGAAAGTCATACAATGTCAGATATATACTGTCGCAAATATTCAGCGAATAGTGGATGGGGTAGTGCAGCCCCGGTTGAGACCCATGAATCATCTGGATACTCATATGATGTAAAACTTGGATCGGACTGGAATATGCATTTTATTGCTGTCTGGGGGAGAACAGAAGGCTCAATAAGCAGAATTTATGCTAACAGGTTTACTCCTGACAATGGATGGGGCAATGCGGAAATCATTCAAGAATCCTCCAGTTCACAGTCTGCTCCGGATGTGGCGGTCGAACCTGTGGGAAATGCCATTGCGAAATGGCTTCAATACGATAATCCATATTGGACCTTGTATGCTACAAGATATGAATTAGCAAGTGATGAGTGGTACAATCCTACTCCGGTTGAGTCAATTTCAGGAAATGTCGAATCAGCGAGTTTTGCATTTGATCATAACTATATTGGGGTTTTCGCCTGGACTCAAGGGGATATTTACGCCAGAACTCATCTCGGTTCGACTAACTCTTGGAATGACGATGTAATTACAATTGACGATACAGCTATTTCTTACGATAGCCCACAGGTTGCAATGAGCCCAATGAACTTCACATTCATTGTTTGGCACGTCAGTTCCACTGTTGGAAATAATATTTATTATAGTAAGACTGATTCAGGAGACGATCTGTGGAGTGATCCTGCCACCTTGGATTATACTGATAAATATTCAGAACAGCCACAAATAGCAATGGACTACTACGGGAATGCTGTTGCCATGTGGATGACTCAAGATAATGATACCGGTACAACAAGTTTATATGCAAGAAGGAATTCTTTTTCTGATGGAACATGGGGGGGGATCAATTTCATAAATACCAATAGTGAAAATGGTGTTGTAGAGTATCGGTTGACTATGAACGGCAATGGTGACATGGTTGTGTTGTGGCTGGAGCCTTCAAAACTGGGATATCAAGATCTGTATGCCGGCAGGATCAAGGCTGGTAGTATGACATTGGAGGGTAGGCAGTTACTCGATAAAGGTAACGGTGAAATTGCTTACTATAACGTTGCCGTCGATTCTGATGATAATGCGATCGTGGTTTGGCAGAAGAACGATAATGGGGTCCTTAATATCTATTCCAAGTGGTTAAATTAACCGGTAATATATATGGATGCACGAGAGGGAGCCGAAAGGCTCCCTTCTTTTTTTCAATTGTGGTAAACATTCACCAGTCTATACCTTCCAAAAAATAGATTGACGCCCCCCGGCCCCGCACCTGAATATACCTGCGTAGAACTTATTATTTACCGGAGTGAGGCCATGCTCAAAGACGCGAATTTTCTCTGCGAAATAGGCACCGAGGAGGTCCCGGCAGGGTACATGCCCCCGGCGATCGAGGCCACGGCAGCCATATTCAGGAAGACCCTTGACGAGAACCGGGTCGATCACGGCGAGATCGACGTCTGCGCCACGCCGCGTCGTATTGCGGTTGCGATCAGTTCGCTCGCCCCGGCCCAGCGCGAGGAGGAGGCCGAGCTCAAGGGGCCCGCGGTCAAGGCCGCGTACGACGCCGAAGGAAAGCCGACCAGGGCGCTGCAGGGGTTTCTCTCAGGCAACGGGGTGACGGCCGACGCGGTGTACACCAGGGACACGGGCAAGGGCGAATACGTGTTCGCGAAGAAAAAGCTCGAATCGAAAAAAACGGCCGAAATCATCCCCCATATACTCGACGATATCGTGAACACCATCCCGTTTCCCAAGCGCATGCTCTGGAGCGACAAGAAGGTCACCTTTCCCAGGCCGATCCGGTATTTCCTGGTGCTGTTCGACGGGTCTCTCGTGCCTTATTCGGTCGACGGGATCGCCTCCTCGAACATGACCCGCGGCCATTACATTCAGAGCAATAAAATGATCGAGGTCAAGAGCATCGCGGATTACGAGAACCTGCTCGCCGAAAACCGCGTGCTGATCGACCACCGCGCGCGCAAGGAGCGTATAAGAAAAGACCTGGCCGACGCGGCCGCGCGCTGCGGCGGGTGCGTGGCCGAGGACGAGGCCCTGCTCGACACAGTGACGTTCCTGGTCGAGGACCCTCACATCGTGACCTGTTCCTTCGACAAAAGCTACCTCGAGATCCCCGACATCGCGCTCATCGCCGAGATGAAGGAGCACCAGAAATATTTTCCCGTCATGGGTAAGGACGGCAGGCTGACCGACAGGTTCCTGGTCGTGTCCAACAACCCGTCAAATGAAAACGTCATTGAGGGCAACCGCAGGGTCGTGACCGCGCGGTTCAACGA
>JAKLIV010000014.1 GCA_022709405.1 Spirochaetota bacterium | reverse complement strand
CCTGGTGGTGGCGTGCAGCGCATAGGTCCTGGCTGATCCGTTCTCGATCACTTCAGGGGGATGCATGATCGTATGGTGCGCTCCGATGATTTCCTTCTTGTTCCTGCCCAGAAGGGCCATCGCGGCCCTGTTGCAGTCGATGATTTTTCCGGCTTCTTTGTCGACCACGATAATCGCGTCTATCGCCTCGTCGAAGAGCCTGCGGTACATCTCTTCGGAATCGCGTAGGAGCCATTCGGTTTTCTTTTTTTGCGTTATGTCGATGATCTGTCCCAGTATCCTGAGGGGCCTGCCCTTTGAATCGCGGACCATGGTCACGCTCACGAGGGCCCAGACCGGGTATCCCGCCTTGTGCATGTATCTTTTTTCGAACTGGTACGACGGGATTTCTCCCTGCATGAGCTTTTTGAAAAAATCCTGGCTTTTTTCGATTTCGTCCGGATGGGTGATGTCGGTGAATCTTTTTTTTCTGAGTTCGCTCGGACGGTACCCGACGATCTTTGCGAACGCCCTGTTCGTCATGATGAACCTTCCCTGGTCGTCATAGATCCCCATGCCGTGCGGGGCGGTGTCGAAGGCCTCCCTGAAAATTTCCTCGCTCTGATGCAGCTCCTCCTCTCTGCTGGAGATTTTTTCCAGCGCCTGCGTGAGGTCCTTTGTCCGCTTCTCGATGATTTTTTCGAGATTGCGGTTGAGGTCGCGTATTTTACGGTCGGATTTATGATGTTGGGTGACGTCCCTGAAACTCCAGAGCCGGCCGCTGATTTTTCCCTGCAGCTTGAGGGGCCGGGTATGCACGTCGAAATAGCGGCCGTCCTTGAGCCTGATGGTGTCGGATTCGACCCTCGCCCCGTCGAATACTTCCATTGTATGACTGATTCCCTTTCCCTGTTCCGCAATTTTATTTGAGAGGAGCCTGAACATGTCCTGCTCGTCGGTTTTAGAGGCGAATTTTTTCGGCAGCGACCACATCCGCATGAACCGGCTGTTCATGGTTATCACCTGCCTGCCGGCGTCGACGACGATTATCCCGTCTTCGGTCGCCTCCAGCGCGGCCTTGAGCTTCTCCTCGCTCTGGGCCAGCGCCTTGCTTTTTCTTTTCCAGTCCGTTATGTCGATGATCGATACCATCACCCTTGACCAGTCTTTTTCGTGGCCTTTCAGTATCGTCATGTGGATTATGATGTCCAGGGTTTCGCCTTTCAAAGTCCTGTTGACCGACACCGCTTCGAAGGACGTTTTTCCCTGCGCAAAAGCGGCTATGCCGCCGCCGAAGGCTTCGGCCGATCCCTCCGTCAGCACCAGGTCGAGGTTTTCCCTGAATGATTGTTTGTTTTTTGCGCCGTATAGGGCCAGTGTGCTTTTATTGACGTTTATTATTCTGATGAGACTTGAATACTCGGCAAGCTTTTCCGGATGAGCGTTCAGGTACTTCCTGAAATTCTTCACGCCCTTGCCTGCGAGAATGTCGATATCCCTCTTTACCGCGGAGAAGTCCTCCTCCCAGAGGGACAGGGGCGACTGCTCAAACAGGCTGTAGTATTCGCCGCTCGGGCCCGCGGCGGGGTTTTTACGGCCTGATCGCGGCGCGGTGTCGATACTTTTCGAGGGCTTGCTTCCCGGTGCGCGCTGCGCGCCGGTCTTTCGAGTGGTTCCGGTCGCGGCGCGGGTGGCGTTCTTTTTTTTCATGTCGGGTCTCGGTCAACGGTCTTGAAGCATCATACCATATTTCCTGCTTCAGCACAAAGAAAAAATCTTGCAATATGGATTCATATGAATGACTTCTGGACCAGGCGGTCTTGACCGCGGTCAATGACTTCACCGGAATGCCCGGTTATATTTTCATTGAAATCGCGGCGCGCTGCGTAATGGATGGGGGCGAACAATGGAAAGAAAACAGTTAAAAGAAGTCGTAATAATCGGCGCAGGCTTCGCAGGCCTGTGGGCCCTGAAGAACCTGTCCGGGGGACCGGTCCGGGTCACCATCGTTGACCGGAACAACTACCACACCTTTCTGCCTCTCCTGTACCAGGTCGCGGCGGCCGAAATCGAACCTGAGCAGATAGCCTATCCCGTGCGTACGCTGCTGCGCGGATTCAGGAACGCCAGATACCTCCGCGCCGAGGTTGAACGGATCGACTTCCAGGGAAAGTTCGTTGAATGCGGCGGCCAGAAGCTCGTGTATGACTATCTCATCGTGGCGTGCGGAAGCGTGTCCCATCACTACGGTATAAAGGGAGCCGGCGCCCATTCGTTCGGGCTCAAGACCCTCGACGAGGCGATCATACTCAGGAACCATATATTGTCGTGCTTCGAGCGCGCTTCCTGCGAGGTTGACCCTGAAACGAGAAAGGCCCTTCTTTCGTTTGTCATTATCGGCGGCGGGCCGACCGGCGTCGAGTTCGCAGGCGCACTTGCCGAACTGGTGAGAGGTCCCCTCAGGAAAGATTTTCCCTCAATATCAAGGGAGGATGTCTCCATCAGCCTGGTCGAGTCCGGGAAGCGGCTGCTCGGCGTATTCAATGAAAAGTCCGGCGCCTATGCGCTTGCGCGGCTCGAGTCAATGGGAATAAAAGTCCTGCTCGGGTCCTCGGTTGCCGAGGTTACCCATGGCGGCATCGGTCTTGCAGGGGGAATTACGGCGGCGAGCAGGACAGTGGTCTGGACCGCAGGAGTCAGCGGCGCGCCGGTTCCGGGGGCCCCGGCGGCGCTGGTAAACGGCGCTGGCCGCATCGAAAGCGACGAATGCCTTCGCGTCAAGGGCGCGGATTCGGTCTATATCGCCGGCGATATCACCCATTTTGTCCAGGAGGAGCGTCCGCTTCCCATGGTGGCCACGGTAGCGATACAGCAGGGCCGACACGCGGCAAAAAATATACTCAGGCAGATCGGCGGCGGCAGGCCGCTCCCCTTCAGGTTCCGCGACAAGGGCACCATGGCCACGATCGGCAGGAGCTCGGCCATCACGCGGATACGGGGGATAGAGTCGCGCGGGTTTGTCGCGTGGGTCCTGTGGCTCGCCGTGCACATCATGTACCTCATCGGGTTCCGGAACAAGATCCTGGTGATGATCAACTGGGTCTATGACTATTTCTTCTTCGAGAAATCCGTGAGGCTCATACTTCCCCGGTGCTGCGATAGCCCCGGACAGGCCGTGTGTCTCAATCGGGAAAGGCGTTGCCCGGAATGCCGATAGGCCGGCGGCCTCTGTTGAAAAAACGCTTTACCGTATGGCAGTTGTTATGGTAGGATACAGAGAAAGCGGCAGAATGTAAACGGTTGAGCCGCCAATCGGAATCCTTGTCGTTTCACCTTGAACAGTATTAATGCGGCAGACATTCGGCCGAAATCCGAATCCGATAATAAAAAGATAACAGATCCATCTCCGGACCGGGAGCCATTCCCGGATCAAGAATAAAAGACAGCGGGGGAGATATATGTTCAAAAAATTCCTTAAAAAAAAGTATCTCATACCTCTGGCGGTCGGGGCTACGGCGCTGTTTCTTTTCGCGTTTTTCGGGCCGCCCGATCTGTACAGTCTCACATCTTCGCCCGAATTCTGCGCTTCCTGCCATGTGATGGAATACCAGCATGACGCCTGGCTCAAGACCGGGCTGCACCGAAGCGTCAAATGCGTCGACTGCCACCTCCCCAACGACAATTTTCCGAACCACATGCTCTGGAAGGGCCTGGACGGGACCAAGGACGTGGTGTTTTTTTTCGGCAGGATGTTTTCCGACAGCCTGACGATCTCCGGTCATGGCTCCAAAACGCTGCAGGACAACTGCACGCGCTGTCATGGCGAGATGGTCTCGCGCATAACCGTAGAGGACCGGACCTGCTGGTCCTGCCACCGCAGGGTGAACCATAAATTCCCGATGACCGGGTATCTTCAATAACCGAACGAGGAGAACGATCATGACGAAAAAAAAAGCATTGCTGATTTCGGCCGCTGTCGCGGTCATCTGCGCCGCGTTCTGGGCGTGCGCGCCCCAGAAGCCGGAGCCGGTCAGGGTCGGCGGCATACCCGAGACCGAGTTTGATCCTGAGGAGTGGGGCAAGGTCTATCCCCTGCACTATGAATCGTGGCTGAAAACCCGCGACCCGAAACCGGAAAGCTCGAGCGTGTACCGGCGCGGCTGGGACGAGGATGAAATCGTGTACGACCGGTTGAGCGAGTATCCGTTTTCCGCGTTGCTGTATAATGGATGGGGATTCGGGATCGAGTACAACGAGCCGCGCGGACATTATTACGCCGTGACCGACCAGATAGAGATCGACCAGTCCCGCACAAAGCCCGGGGGCGTCTGCCTCGCGTGCAAGAGCCCGTTTCACAAGACCTACACCGAAAAATACGGCATGAAATATCTCAAGGCGCCGTTTATGGACGCGGTGAACATGCTGCCCGAAAAAATGCGCAGGACGGGCCCTGCGTGCATCGATTGCCACAAACAGTCCGACATGGGTCTTCGCCCGAACAAGCCGCATCTGGATCGCGGCCTGGCGATGCTTGGCAAGGACAAGTTCAGCCGGCAGGAGCTTCGTACGATCGCCTGCGCGCAGTGTCACATAACCTACTATGTGCCCAGGGACCGGGACAAGAAAGTATCGGGCGACGTCATGCCGCCCTGGACCGGAAGCAAATGGGGGGGCATTCCCATTGAAAACATCATCAGGGACCTTCTCTCCGATTTCAGGCGTATCGAATGGAAACAGAGCGTGACCGGGCTCGATATGCCGTACATCCGTCATCCCGAGTTCGAATTTTTCACCAACAACAGCACGCATTTCAACGCGGCCGTCGCGTGCGCAGACTGTCATATGCCGTACACGAGGAGCGGCTCGTACAAGATATCCGACCATAACGTGACCAGCCCGCTCAAGACCGAGATGAAGGCGTGCGCCCAGTGCCATACCGAATCCTCGGCATGGCTGAAAAAACAGGTCGGAGCCGTTCAGGACCGCACCGCCTCGATGCTGAACAGGGCCGGGTACGCGACCGCCGGCGCAGCCAAGCTCATCGAGATGGCCAACGTCGAGAAGGGCAGGGGGAGGATGATCGACGCAGGGCTGTACGCGAAGGCCGTTGAAATGTACAAGAACGCGTTTTTGCGGCTGGTGTTCATAAGCGCCGAGAATTCGACCGGTTTTCACAATCCGTCCGAGGCGGGCCGGGTGCTCGGGGATTCGGTTGCGTTCGCGTCGAAATCAGAGGCCCTGCTCAGGCAGGCGCTCGCGCGGGCCGGGGTTTCGGTCCCGGAGAAGGTCGAGCTCGAGCTGCAGAAGTACCTGAACAACCGGGGGGCCAAGAAGCTGCGTTTCAGAAAAGAACAGGAAGTAAAGGACCCGTTCGGGCTGCAGAAGCTTTTCTCGCAGTTGCCATAAACCAACAGGCGGCGCCGGTACTCCGGCGCCGCCTAATCGTAAAATATATCATTGTCCCAGAACCCTTCCTTCACATGAAGGGTGTTTTTTTTCCATGCGATGATGCCCATCCTGGTCAGCCTGAGGATCAGCCTCGAGAAAGTCTCCGGGATCGTGCCGATCGCGGAGGCTATGTCTTTTTTCGAAAGCGATATCTCGTAGCGGTACTGCCTGCCGAAATTTTTTATCAGGAACATGAAGAAGCGCTCCTCGACGTCATGCGAGTTGAGATAGTGGATCTGGTCGGTGAGGAACCTCAGCTTGTCGAACAGGGCGGATATGAAGGCGTCCCTGGACCCGTCGTTTCCTATCATCATGCGGAACGATTCACGATGGATGCAGAGGACCTCGGACAGCTCGGTCGCGACCGCAGTGGCGGGGTAGAATTTTTTACCGAACAGAACCGCTTCTGCGAAGAACTCTCCCGGGTAGATGATTTTTATCGTGGTTTCCTTGCCGTCCATCGTCGTCTTGAACACCCTTACCGAACCGCTGATCAGGATATAGAAGTAGGTCCCATCCATTCCTTCGTTGAACAGGGTTTCCCTGGATTCGAGCTTCGTTATTCTTGCCGATGCCGCCAGCGCGGTGAGCGCTTCCTGGTCCAGTCCGTTGAAGAAGTCGATTTTTTTGAGTGTTTCCTGCATGTTCATTTTTTTTGTTCAGGGGCTCCATGTTCATCATGAAATGACCGGTGCGAAGGGTCAGTAATCGTCGAGCGCGCCGTTTGTGAGAAGGTGCGATATGTCTCCCCACGACTGGAGGAACCAGTCGTCTCCGGAAATGAGAAATCTGTTGAGAGCCGCATTGTAAAGCGAAAAATTCCTCGGCCGGTCGAGGGGAAATCCGGTCGCGTGCCGGAAGAGGCTGTCGATGTTTCCTCCGTGCATGACGATGACGATTCTCCTGCCTCTGTTCATGGCCGAGATTCGCGCGACCGACGCCACGCTTCTCTCGTAGCGTTCCCTGACGGTCTCACCGCCCGGCACCGCGTAGTCGGGGTCGCGCGAGATGAATCGCGCGTGCTCTTCCGGGTGCCTGAGCCGAAATTCGTCGAGGGTCATGCCCTGGATCATGCCGAGGTTCCTTTCGCGCACTCCCTCGTCCCTGACCGGTTCGAGGCCGATTTCGGACCCGATGATTTCGGCCGTTCTGCACGCCCTTCCGATGTCGCTGCAATAAAGGGCGTCTATCTTTTCAAGCGCGAGCCTTCGGCCTGCGAGCCGGGCCTGGATCTCACCTCTTGCGGTAAGCGTGCTGTCGAGGTGCCCCTGCTGGATCCCGCGCCTGTTCCATTCGGTCTCGCCGTGCCGTACGGCGATGATCTCGGTCGTGTCGTTACGTATTTTCATGATTTACAATATTTAAGACGGCCGCAGAGTCTAACTGATTATTTTTTCAGTAGAAATACCATGTCCCGATAAATGTCAACATGAAAAACGATGATACGCATTGACGCGCATCTGCGATATGTTATAATCATGGATAACGCGAGAGGGACAATATGGCTGTCAAAAAACTGTTGAGCGGGACGGGCATGGACCGCATGCCCGACATGGCGTTTCGCGCCATGTCTTTGATCTTCAGAATCCGGGACGCGCTGCTGCATCCGGACAGGAAACTCGAAAAGTTCGGGATAAAGCCCGGAGACACGGTTGTCGATTACGGCTGCGGTCCAGGGGGATACATCCGAAAGGCCGCGGAGCTTGTCGGGCCCGGCGGCATGGTGTATGCGGTCGATCTGCATGAGCTTGCAGTCGAATCGGTCGACAGGCTCGTGAGCGCACGCGGCATAGCCAATGTAAAGACCTCGCTTATACGCGATTATTCAAGCGGCCTTGAAAGCGGGATTGCCGACCTGGTGTACTCCCTGGACGTGTTCCATATGGTTGCAGATCCTGCACGTTTTTTACAGGAGATACGGCGCATAATCAAAAAAAGCGGCAGGCTCATCCTTGAGGACGGCCACCAGCCGCGCGCACTGACAAGACAAAAAGTGCAGGATTCGGGTCTGTGGGACATTGCCGGCGAAACCCCGGGATGGCTCGTGTGCGGTCCGCGGTGAGCAATTTATCTTGACACGGAAGGAATGTTTCTGTAATTTGTAATTGGTCGGACCACTGGATCACCGAACAATGAGGGTAGCCATGAAAACAAAGGTTATCGTTAAAAGAATGCAATCCCCCCACCAGAAAGAGAGTTTTACCTGCTTCAAACCGCTCGGAGACGATCTCGTTCGTGAAATTTATGATTCCGTGACCTCAATTTTCGACGAGATGGGAGGGGCTTCCCTGCTGAAAGAGAGCAGGGAGGTCTACATCAAGCCGAATGCTGTAGACGCAAAGCCGTACAGCCATACCCGGGTCGAGGTGCTCGGGGCGGTTATCCGCTACTGGAAACGAATGGGTGCGGCAAAAATTTATCTTTTCGAAAATTCAACCCAGGCCAACTATACGCGCCTTGTGTTCAGGGCGGCCGGATATACCAGGCTTTGCCGCCAGACCGAGGCCATACCCGTATTCCTCGATGAAGAGAAAAGCGAGCCGCTTCCTTTTACGGGCAGAAGACCGGCTGAGGAAGGCGATCCCGATGGATACGACCTGGCCTCCTTTCGGATGCCGGCGACTGTCATGAAACTCATCAGGGAGCGCGACAGGCATTTATATATTAGCGTTCCCAAACTCAAGACGCATTCGATGGGAGTGGTGACGCTTGGCGTAAAAAACCAGTGGGGATTTCCCATGCAGCCGAGCCGCGGCTTTGACCACAACTACAATCTGCATTCCAAACTCGTGGACGTGCTGGGGTATATCAAACCTGATATAACGATCATCGAGGGCGTTGAAGGCACGATACACGGCCATTATTTTGCGACTGCCCTGGCCGACGAGCAGGTCAGGCCGTTCAGGGTGCTCATCGCGAGCGCAAACGTGGTGGCTGCCGATATCGTGGGCAGCAGGATTTTCGGCCTTGGCCCCGGGGATGTACCGCATCTGAAGCTCGCCATTGACAGGGGATTGTCTGACGGGGTGCGCGGAGAGCAGGACATCGCCTTGTCCGGAGACCTTGAAAGCCTGGCAAACGTCGATCTTATCGGCGATATGCCAGCCCAAGGCCATTATCCATGGAACCTGTATCCGAAATTTCCCGATGACGTCAGGGTTATCAGGGGCAGGGAGCTTGTATGCCGCGAGGGATGCCTGAACAATCCGCTGTGCGTGCTCCAGACCATGAGCATGGACAACGCAGGCAGGGGAGGCTGGACCCTTGTCGCCGGCAAGGGACATGACATGGAAGAGATAGACGGGATCCGCGGGCGCGTTCTTGTCGCCGGGCACTGCGCCATCGAGGAAGTCTCCGGGAGGCTCATTGCCCGGCTCGGCCGCAGGAATGTGTACCTGAGCGGTGAGTGCAACAACCTGTGCGCGACGGTCGAGGCGATGTTTCACCTGATGAAGGTGAACCCCATGAGCTACGTTCCCGTAAATCCTCTCGTGTCGTCATATGAATTTGTTGTGGCCCGACTGAAGGGATCGACATCGAGGGTGCCGAATCCGCTTTCTCATCTTGTTAAACGGGTATAAAATCTTGTTTTATAAATGTTTGTGCCTGCTGAACAGGATGTTCGAATGGCAATTTTTTTCAAGCCATCCTGGCTTAACTTGCAGGCTTGCATCTTTCAAGCTCTCGAAGCCGCACAGGATGTGCAAAAAGGCTTCGACCACAAGGGAACATCCCAAATGTAATTTATAGAGGTTCCCTTATATCAGTTCGTCTGGACTTTACAGCGATGGAAAAATGAATATAATTGATTTCAGGGAGGCTGCCATGAACCAGAAAAATGAAATGATACTGGCAATCGACGCCGGGACCCAATCGATCAGGGCTGCCCAGGTCGACGTAAAGGGTAATATACGCCATATAGTCAAGACCCCGATCACGCCCTATTTTTCCGAAAACCCGGGATGGGCTGAGCAGGAACCCGAATACTACTGGAAGATGCTGTGCCAGTCATGCAGGAATGCGTTAAAACTGGCTTCGCAAGCAAAGGAACGCATCGCTGCAGTGACACTGACGACCCAGCGCGCGACCATGATCAATGTCGACGCCGACGGGAAGCCGCTGCGGCCGGCGATCATCTGGCTTGACCAGCGAAAAGCCGATTCGCACGGGATCGTTCCTGATGTCGTGCGTCCGGTTCTCAAGGCGGTCGGCCTGCACGGGACCGTGGACGAGGCCGTGCGCAACTGCGAGGCGAACTGGATCAGGCAGCACCAGCCAGAAATCTGGAAAAAAACCCACAAATACCTGCTGCTCTCGGGTTTTTTTACGCACCGGCTCACCGGAGAATTCACCGATTCTATCGGCAACAATGTGGGATACCTGCCGTTCGACAAGAAGACGTATGACTGGGGCGGAAAGTTCGACATCAAGTGGCGTCTCTTCAACATCGAGAGGGAAAAACTCCCGGCGCTGGTCAAACCGTCGGGCCTTCTCGGATATGTGACCAAAAAGGCGTCACGTGAAACCGGCATCCCTGCAGGGCTTCCGGTCATCGCGGCCGGGACCGACAAGGGCTGCGAGATTCTTGGCGCCGGATGCATGACGCCTGAAAAGGGCTGCCTCTCCTTCGGGACCACCGCGACCTTCAACACCACCATGACAAAATACGTCGAGCTTTTTTCGCAGATGCCGCCGTTTCCTGCGTCGGTCCCGGATTCATACTACACCGAGATCATGATATACCGCGGGTTCTGGATGGTGAGCTGGTTCAGGGAGGAGTTCGGACTGCAGGAAAAGCAGCTCGCCAGCAGGAAGGGAATGATCCCCGAGAAACTCTTCGACGCCATGATAGAAAAGATCCCGGCGGGATGCAGGGGGCTCATGCTGCAGCCCTACTGGTCTCCGGGCCTCAATACCGACGTGTTCGCCAAGGGATCCATAATCGGGTTCGGCGACGTGCACAACCGCGCATACCTGTACCGGGCCATCCTCGAGGGCCTGGTGTACGCGCTCAGGGAGGGGGCCGAGTACACGCAGAAGCGCACCGGCATTCCCCTGAAGGAGCTCCGGGTCTCGGGCGGCGGTTCGCAGAGCGACATGGCCATGCAGATCACCGCTGACGTTTTCGGCATGCCGGCCGAGCGGCCGCACACGTTCGAGACTTCGGCCCTCGGCGCGGCCATAGATGCGGCCGTGGGGCTGAAGCTGCATCCGGATTTTCCTTCTGCGGTAAAAGAAATGACGCGCGTGGGCCGGGTGTTCGAGCCGGTCGCGGAGCACACGAAGCTTTACAACGAGCTCTACCACGGCGTGTACCTGGACATTTACGGAAGATTGCGGCCGCTGTTCAAAAAAATACAGGAAAAGACGGGGTACCCGGAATAACTACATCGGCCGCTGCTTGCGGATTGTTTTCTTCTTCAGCCCGGATTTCTTTTCTTTTTTCCACGAGGTCTTTTTATCCATGCGTCGGCCGGCTTTTGCCGGCCTCTCTTTTTTCAATCCTTTCTTGTCGTTCCTCCCCGGATGGCCGCCTGTGGCGATGACATGTTCGATCACCTTGTTCTTTTTCAAGGGCTTATGTTCCTTCTGCTTCTCGGGGGTCGCGGGGCGGATTATCGGGGCGTTATCACGGTCAAGGCTCTTGAAATCCCTGATTATTGTTTCAGCGTCATCAAACGGCACGGTAAGAAATGAAAAGTTGTCCTTTACCGTGATATCGCTGATTCTCCCGGCCGGAATTTTCGACTGGTTCTGTATCAGCTTGACGAGCTTTCTGGGCGTGATGCCGTCCTTGTCGCCAAGCGACACGAACAGGCGCGTTGTGCCTTTGTTGTCGATCGAAACCTCGCTGATCTCGCTGTATCCCTCTGCGTTCAATTCGTTTATGAACGAGTGCTGGAGAAGGGCCGCGACGATGTCAAGCGGGTCGTTTCCTCCCAGCAAAACAACCGCCGTTTCGATGAAGTCCCTGCGGATTCCATGGCTGATCAGCCGCTGCAGTTCCGTGGCGATCCTGGCTTTTTTCGCATTCATGATGTCCGTGACCGACGGCACACGTTCTTTTCTGATGCCGCTCCCGGTCGCCCTGGTTATGGCGGTGAGTTTCCTGAACTCCGACGGGCTGATGAAGGTGACGGCGATGCCCTTTTTGCCCGCCCTGCCGGTGCGGCCGATGCGGTGCACGTACGCCTCCGGGTCCTGGGGCAGGGAATAGTTGATGACGTGGGTCAGGTCCGATATGTCGATGCCGCGGGCCGCAACATCGGTCGCGACGAGAATGTTCGAATGTTTTTTCCTGAATTTGTCCAGGCAGCGCTCCCTCTGCTGCTGCGAAAAATCACCGTGTATGCTCTCGGCCTCGTAGCCCCGGTCTATCAGCCTGGTCGTAAGTTCGTCGACCGCGACCCTGGTGCGGCAGAAGATCAGGCCGTAAAATTCCTTCTCGATGTCTATGATTCTGCACAGCGACTCGAACTTGTCGTTCGGCGCGACTTCGAAGTATATCTGGTCCGTCTGCTCGACCGTGAGCGTATCCTTCTTCACGGTCGCGATCTGGTAGTCGCGCATGTAGTTACGCGCGATGTTCATGATGTGCTCTGGCATCGTCGCCGAGAAAAGGGCGGTCCGCTTTTCCGGGTTGGTGCGCGAGAGGATTTTTTCGATGTCCTCGATGAATCCCATGCTGAGCATTTCGTCGGCCTCGTCGAGAACCGCGAATGAAACCCGGTCGAGCGAGAGATTTTTCCTTTCGAGGTGGTCCAGTATGCGGCCGGGCGTTCCCACAATGATGTCGGCCCCCGCCCTGAGCCTGCGGATCTGCTCGGGGTACGACTGACCGCCGTAAACAGGAACCACGTGGACCTTTTTCGATCCTTTCAGCGAGTTGATTTCTTCTGAGACCTGGAGCGCGAGCTCACGCGTGGGCACGATGATTATCGCCTGTACGTGAGGGCTTTCCTCGGAGATCATTTCGAGAATAGGGATTCCGAAGGCCGCGGTCTTGCCCGTGCCGGTCTGCGCCTGGCCGATGATATCCTTTTCGGTCGATAGAAGAAGCGGGATGATTTTTTCCTGAATCTCGGTCGGTTCCTCGAAGCCTTTTTTCCGGATTTCTTCCAGGGAATTGCGGGAAAGTCCCATTTCGTCGAATTTTATCTGTGCCATTGTCAATCCTTGTTTATGATTTTTTCGTATATTGTCATGTTTTCGTTTAAAAACCACTGTAGCCCGGAAATCTGATGCGATGCATGGAATTTGACTTCGGTCATCAAGTGAAGCGCTGAGATGCGGCGGTTTCCTATCGTGACCATAGACTGCAGGAGGATGAATTAGTCCACTATTTTTTGTTGACCTTGAATTTATGCATGCAGATTTTTTCCAGAATGATATTCTGGAACTTTCAACGGACACATGCGCGGTGACGCTCTTCCAGAATGATATCCTGCATATCTTGAAAATTGCATCCGCAACCCCGTGAATATATAGAATTATGTTCCGGGAAGAATTGCCGGGAGAAAAATGATAGTATGCCGCCCATCCAAATAAATAGAGGTGGCATAACATGAAAAGAATCCTGTTTATAAATCCGACGATCAACAACACGGTTTTCGGAAAAATGAAAATGCTCGCGCTCCCGCCCATGGGCCTTGCGGTTCTCGCGAGCAGGACGCCGGAAAAATACCGTGTATCCATCATAGACGAGAACATTGAAAAGATCGATTTCGACACCCCGGCCGATCTCGTCGCGGTGACCGCCACTACCGGCCAGGCGCCGCGGGCGTACCAGATAATCGGCGAGTTCAGGAAGCGCGGCATTCCGACGGTCATGGGCGGAATTCACGCCTCGGTCATGACCGGCGAGGCCTCGCTGTACGCCGACACGGTGGTGACCGGTGAAGCTGACGAACTCTGGCCGACAGTGATCAGGGATTTCGAGGCCGGAAATCTCAGGGGAGTGTATGCGGCGCAGGGCTTTCCCGATATCAGAAGCATACCGAAAATAAACAGGAAACTGTTTTCGAAAAAATACATGATCCATTCGGTGCAGACCTCCAGGGGCTGCCCGTGCAACTGCAGCTTCTGCTCGGTGACCAAATTCAACGGAGCGCGGTACCGGTTCAGGAACATAAAGGACGTCATCGAGGAGATAGAGGAGATCGAGGACAAACGTTTCTTCATCGCTGACGACAGCATCGTCGGGCTGGGTACCGAGGGAATCGAACACGCCCGCGAACTGTTCAGGAACCTCATGGGCCTGGGAAAATCATGGGGCTCGCAGGTTTGCATCACCATCGCGGAACACGACGACCTGCTGAGAGATGCGGCCCGGTCGGGCGCCAACACGTTCTATATCGGATTCGAATCGATCGAGGCGGAATCCCTGAAGAGCGTGAACAAGAACATCAACCTTCGGCCCATGATCAAAAATTATAAAAGCACGATAAAAAAATTTCATGACTATGGAATCGGAGTCATCGGCGGGTTCATCCTGGGAACCGACGGCGACACCAGGGATATATTCAAAAAGACCATCGAATTCGTACACGAGACCGGGATCGACGGATGTCAGTTCACCATCATGACCCCTTTTCCCGGGACCAGGCTGTACAGCCAGGTGCAGCAGGAGGGGCGGCTCCTGTACACGAACTATCCCGACGACTGGGTCAAATACAACGCGTACGAGGCGGTGATCAGGCCGAGAAACATGACTGTCGACGAGCTCCAGGAGGGATGGCGAAGCGTGTACGACCAGACCTCTTCGCTGGGTACATCAATCAGGCGGAGCATGAAGACGTTCGTGAACACCGGCAGCTTCGTCAACGCGTCGATCAACCTGTTCTGGAACTACTACAATTACAAGGCGATCAAGGGATTCAACTTCGAGCCGGGAATGGACGCCTGACCGGCGTGATTCAAAGCAGCTCGCGCTCGTTTTTGCGGCGGAACTCGGCCGGCGTCTGGCCGGTCATCTTCTTGAACGTCATGTGAAAGGCTGAGTATGAATTGAATCCGACCGCGAAAGCGATCGATATGATCTGCCGCTTGGGCTCGTTGAGGAGCATTTTTTTCGCCTCGTCGACGCGATACCCGTTCACGAAGCTGTTGAAGTTCTTGCCGTAGTAGGTGTTCAGGAACTGGGACAGCTGGTTCTTGGTGAGCTCGAGGGCCTCGCTCAGGCGGCCAAGCGAGAGGTCCTCGTCGCAGAAGAGCTTCTCCTCCTCCATGATGATCTTCAGCTGCCTGCTGATTGTTTTCTGGTTGATTTTGTCCAGATAAGATTTTGCGTATTTCTTGTTTTTCGGCGGGATCGTCCCGTACTGCATCAGGTACGGGTACCTGATCGAGATCAGATAAAAGCTGATGATGATCAGGCTGATGATCAGGGTGTCGATCTCGAGAAGCCATGAAGAAAGGGTGACCGCGCCGGCGATACCCACGATCCCCAGCGTGAGCCATATGATGAGCAGCGAGATGAGCAGCACCAGCGGCTGGTACACCAGGTTTTCACTGGGCTTGCGGAACCACATCTGCCATATGGAGAGCGAGAGGTAGAATATCGGCAGCACGACCGCTGCCACCGCTGAAATCAGTATCTGGATGAACTTGTACTCCTCTTCGAGGAGGAACATCTTAACCAGGTCCTTTTTGGTTTCATCAGGGGTGAACGCGAAGGGAATCAGCACGATCACCACGACCATCAGCGGTACGAAGTTCACTACATCGTAATAGTAGAATTTCTGCTTGTTCTTGATGAAGCTCAGCACATACAGGTAGAGCAGTGGGCCGATGCTGATCTCGACCGGTATCAGCAGAAGAAAAAGGTTCGGATGGTTGAAGATGAGACGGGTGTGCAACATGTACACGAACAGGGTCAGGTATCCCAGGCCTGCGATGAATAACGCGAGCACCACGTTTCTGAATCGCCATGGGCGGATTAAAAGACCGAGCGCCATCAGGAAGCTCAGAAAGATTGTAGAATGAGTCAGGAGCGAAATGTCCATGTCCGGGCCTTTTTCTTTCAGCGATTTCAATCCCGCTAATGTAAGAATATTACTGGTCTCACGGGAATGGGATGGTGTCAAGATAATTACATTTTGCGTGATCCGATAATTATTTTATCAAAGATATTCGTTGACAAATAATCATTCCCTGCCAGTGTGTCCCAATTCAATAAACGATTATCCCGCTGTTTCACTCGCCTCATGTCTCAGCCGGCTTTTCACAAGGAGAAAAATAACCAATGACATTCGACAATTTACGACTCGTCGCGCCTATTCTGGAGGCGTTAAAATCAGAAGGATATCTCAGACCGACACCCATTCAGGCGCGCGCAATTCCGATCATATTGAAGGGAGCTGACCTGCTCGGCTGCGCCCAGACCGGCACCGGGAAAACTGCGGCTTTTGCCGTTCCCCTGCTCCAAATGCTGGCTGAAGACAAAAATATGAAGAAAGAGACGCCAGCCATCAAGACTCTTGTCCTGACTCCAACCCGGGAATTGGCGCTCCAGATCGGCGAAAGTTTCACCCGTTACGGGAAAAACACTCGGTTGAGGCACACGGTCATTTTCGGGGGAGTGTCCCAGAAGGCGCAGACTGACGCGCTTCGCCGGGGCGTGCATATCCTCATTGCGACACCGGGAAGGCTCCTTGACCTGATTGACCAGAAATATGTCGATCTGAAGGGAATCGAACATTTCGTGCTGGATGAAGCCGATCGCATGCTCGACATGGGATTCATCCGCGATGTGAAAAAAATAATCGCCGGGCTTCCGAAAAAAAGGCAGACCCTGTTTTTTTCAGCGACGATGCCTGCCGAAATTTCCAGGCTTGCAGATACAATTCTCACGAAGCCGGAAAAGGTCGCCGTTACACCAGTTTCGTCTACCGTCGATTCCATCGAGCAGGCCGTCTATTTCGTCGACAAGGTGAACAAAAAGCACCTGCTTCTTCACCTGCTGAAAGACCCGGCGATAGTAACCGCTCTGGTGTTTACGCGCACGAAGCATGTCGCTGACAGGGTCGCGAGGGATCTGGTGCGTGCGGGGATTCGCGCCGAGGCCATTCACGGCAACAAGTCGCAGAACGCCCGCCAGCGCGCCCTGAATAATTTCAAGGAAAGACGCACCAGGGTGCTTGTGGCGACCGATATCGCCGCGCGGGGCCTTGATGTTGAAGAGCTGTCACATGTGATAAATTACGACCTTCCCAATGTCCCCGAGACCTATGTCCACCGTATCGGCCGTACTGGCCGGGCGGGTCTGAGCGGCACGGCGTTTTCATTTTGCGATGGAGATGAAAAAACATGTCTCTCCGATATTCATAAGCTGATTGCCCGCAAAATAACGGTGATTGACAATCACCCCTTCCGGGTTCACGAGACGCGGTCTATGCGGAATCCGGATGATGCTGTCAGCGCTGTTGCCGGGAAAAAACCTTTGTTGAAATCAGGTAATTCATCCGCACGCAATCGGTATGCCGGGTTCAGGCATGCTGAAAGATGAGAATGCCTGCTGCCGTTTTTTACCAGGCGGCGATGCGCCCGTCCTTCTATGAGCGCATGCCATCGATTGAAAAATAACTTGCATTTTTATTTCTTCAATGACAATAATTATTCATGTTTAGGAACCGCTTTCCCCATGGAGCCGAATATGAAAAAACGCATTGTATTTCAGTTTTTATTTGTCCTGATCGTGTCCGCTGCGGCCCTGAAAAGCGCGATATTCGATAAACCCGGCGTGGGACTTAAAAATTTCGACATAGATTCAATCAGCCTCCGTGATGTCACCTTCCTGTTTGAAATCAAGCTGAAGAACCCGTACCCGGTCGGGCTCAGGCTCGAAGATGTGGGTTTCGTGTTCAAGATCGACGGGAACCAGGTCTTCAAAACACGGACCCCGAAGGGTTTGACTGTCAAGGCGCGCGGCAGCACGGTGACCCCGGTGCTGGTCAACCTGGTCTATGAAGACATCATGCGGCTCGTGAAAAATTATTCCAGCCGTGATTATCTCGACTGCCGGATCGACGTCGACATAGTCATCCCGCTTCCGAAAGCGGTGCGGTCGATCAAAAGGGACATCACCTTCGATTACACGGTGCGCAAGAAAATCCCGGCCCTGAAGCCGGGCTTCAGTGTCGTTGACTTCACCGTGACCGCGCCGTCTGTCGACGAGATCAAGCGGTCGCTGGCAAGGGCCGGCAGGAGAAACCTTGACCCGGAAAAGGTCCTGTCCATGGTCAAGGGCGTGATTTCCGGCCGCAAGACGTCATCCGCGGTCGATCTGGCCGGGCTCGACATCCCCATAACCGTAAGCTTTGACGCAGAGGTGAGGAACGACACAAGGGCGCAGATCAAATTTCAGGACCTGGCGTATGATTTCACTATCAACGGCGTCAAAGTTTTCGGCGGGACCAGCCGCGCAATCGTCAACGAGGGCGCGCGCTCTATTATCAGGGTGACCAACACCTTCAGTTCGAAGATGCTGGGCTCGTCGGTGGTCAAAATGTTCGACAGAAGAAAAGGCTCTTACCGGCTCGAAGGGCATTCGAACATACGGTTTCCGGAGAAGATAAAATCAGGACCGCTGAAGCTCGCGTTCAGAGAGAGCGGGACGTTCAAGCTGAAGTAAACGGCCGCGTTTTCGATAAAATTCGGGAACCGTTTCATGTATGAGCAGGTCTAAGCCCTGTTCCGGAAACGGATGTTTTTTCGATCTTCAACGGTCTTGTACGGAGGGAAAGATGAAGATAAAATTCTTTTTCACTGGTCTGGCCTTTTTGTTTATCCTGGCCCTGGCATTGGTGAACGGCAACGGCGGGAACGCCGGAAACGCGTGGGCCAACAGCGGCAGCGAAGCCGATGAAATACTCGATGCGATGCCCGATGACTATCCGGAGAATTTTTCTGATTCAGACATAGATGAGCTCATGAAAGACATCGAGGACGTCGATGAATCCGCGGATGCTGAACAGAAAAAGGACATTGAGCCGCTTACTCCCGACGAACGGGCAAAGGCCCTGGCCGACGAGATCAGGCGGCACCCCGAACTGTACAGGGAACTCTTGCAGAACGAGCAGTGGCTGGCGCTGCACGAGGCCGCCTTGTGGCTCATTCTCTCCGATTTCGCCTGGGTCGCGGCCCATCCGAAAATCATCATTCCCGTATACATGAATTACAGGTACTGGCAGGCCCATCCGAGAATCGCCTATGTCATAGTAAGAAACAGGCCGTTTTTGTACGCGTATCCCAGGGTCTGCGTCAGCATATATACCTACGATACATGGTTCCTCGCGCGCCCCTGGATTGCCCGTGAAATTTATCTGCACCACGCCTTTTTCATAAGGCACCCCAGGCACGCCAACCGCTATTACCGTCACCGCGACTGGATACACCGGCACCCGGCGGTTGCAAGGGCCGCGTACGGAAGCAGGGATTTTTACCGGAAGCACCCGGCGTATCTGAGAGACGCCTACCATTACCGGAGGGTCGCAGTGAGAAACCGCCATGTGCCCGAGCAGAGGGTCAGGGCGATGTACGAGCGCAGGGACCACTACCGCACCTGGCATCGTACCACCCGCGAACGAGGAGCGGTGCGCGATACTCGCGGTTCGGGTCGCACGTATGACCGCGACAGGGACCGTAGATCGGACCAGCCGAAGAGCCGGGAACCGAACACGAGTGATAAGAGGGTCAAAGACTCGAGCCGTGACCGTGACAAAAGCGGACCGGCCTACCGGGACAGGCATGAGAAGGGAAGAACCGACCTGGGCCACTCGGGCAGGAACAGGGATGAAGGGAGCAGCGGGCGCGGAGACAAGAAAGACCGAGAGCGCGGCCGCAGGTAAGCGTTGAACGCCCTTAAATCTGGTAACGATGAAAAGCCCCGTCATTCCGGCGGGGCTTTTTTCGTCTGCGTATCGGGAGGAGCGCGACTGCAGTGTCTCTCAGGGTTCGCCGGTTTCGTATTTCTTTCTGAGGGAATCGAGAAATGCCGCACCGACCGGAAGTTCGGTTTCCTCGTGTCTGAGACGCACCTTGTAGCGGCCGGAGAGCACATGGGAAACGCTCTCCACGAGGTTGATGTTGACCACATGCTGTTTATGGATGCGGACAAAGATGTCCGGGGGAAGGCGGTCGACGATCTCTTTCATCAGAACCGGCAGTTCAATATCGCGTTCTTCAGTGTGGATCACACAGCTTTTAGCATGCGACGTGATGAACACGATCTCGCCGAATTTGAGCGAATAGGCCCTGTTTCGGTCGCGCACGGTAACGCTTCCGGTCGAGGGCATCCGCACGTCCTTCATCCTGAGCATCGAGCTTACCCGCGCTCTTAGTTCGTCAAGCCTGAATGGCTTCACGATAAAGTCGTTGGCCCCCGCGTTGAATGCATCGTCCATATCGGACATCATGTTTTTGGCGGTGAGCATCATTACCGGCAGATCCTGCGGATTTCTTTTTTCCCGAATCCGCCTGCACACCTCATAGCCCGACATGGCCGGCATCATGATGTCCAGGAGCACAAGATCGACGGATTCATCCCCGCCGATAATGTCCAGTGCGCTCGGGCCGTCAAAGGCCGATTTCACCACGCAGCCTTTCGATTCGAAAAAATCAAATATGATTTTGACGTTGACCGGGTCATCGTCGACCACGAGAATGACCGGCTTTCCTTGGAAAACGTCGCCGTACTTTTTGTCCAGGACCTGAATATCTTCCATGTCTCCCGTGATGTCGGAATTCCGGGATGCAGTGAAGCCGCCCCTGGAAACCGGAAGAGTGAAGGTGAAGACCGATCCGCCGCTTCTACCCCGGGCGACGCCGATGGTCCCATTGTGCAGCTCGACGATCTGCTTCGCGATAGCAAGCCCGAGCCCGATTCCGGGATACCGGCGCGTGTCGCCCCCGTCGATCTGCCGGTAGGGCTCGAATATCGTATTTCTATGCTCGGGCGGTATCCCTATGCCCGTGTCTGATACGCTGATCTCGATCATTTTTTCGGAATCTGCGCCATCACCCGCATCGGACCGGTCGGTCATGCACGCCGATATCGCCACGGTTCCCCCGGCAGTGAACTTGACCGCGTTGCCGACAAGGTTGTACAGCACCTGGCGTATGCGGTCTTCATCAGCATGCGCCGGCGGCAGGCCCGGTTTGATTTCATTCACGATTTTCAGCTGCTTGCCTGCTGCAAGCGGGAGCGAGAGCTTCACGACCGCCTCGGCCAGCGGATGCAGGTCGACCGGCCTCGGGTTGAGGTTGAGTCCTTCGTCCTGAATTTTCGCCATGTCGAGCAGGTCATTGACCATACCGGCAAGACGGTGGCCGCTGGAGGAAATAAGCGAAAGATTCTCCTGCGCCTTCGGACTGAGGATTCCGGCGGAGCCTTCGAGCATGGAATCTGAAAGCCCGATCATTCCGTTAAGCGGGGTGCGCAGCTCGTGGGAAGTGCTGGCGAGAAACTGGTCCTTGAGAACGTCCATTTTCTGCAGGGCAATGTTCTTCCCGGCGAGATCTTCGGACAGCTTCTCGACCGTACGCAGGGCCCGTGCGAACCTGCGGGAAATGACGATCGTAGTGGTGATGCAAAGGATGATGAGTCCGTACTGTGCGATATTGGCGGTGTTGATGATCCACAAGGCATACAGGACGTCGTTGATGGCTCCGATAAACATCGGGGTGAAACCTATAAAGAAAAGCAGAGCGTCGTTTCTCCTTTTAACTATGGCTTTTATGAGGACATAGAAAAAGTATGTGATAAACAAGACAATCGAAAGGAAAAAGAATCTCATCAGCAGTTCGGCAGTCTTGAACCTGACAAAGAAAAGCTGAAGCATTAATACGATGGTAATGCCTTGTGAAAGTCGGATGGACAATTTTGAGCATTCATCGGGAAACAGGTGCTTGATGGTCAATATGCATAATAGCATTGAAATGATGATGGTTAAGTAATTTATTAAATACGGATTTCCCGGGAAGGAGAAATTGCCTGACAATACCGGATAGTGGTGATTTATCGTGTTGATGGCCATGCTAAGGCATGCGAAACCGAAAAACAGCGCGGCCATCTCCTGCCGTCTGAAATAATACAGAACAATGTTGTAGATTGATGCGAACAGCAACATCCCGAAGACAATCATGGAGAGCGTGTACTGTCTCGATTTGTTTCGTTCGGTGATAACCCTGTCCTCCATCAGAATCGAACGGTCGATGCCTCCCGATTCATATTCGGTATTGAACATTTGAATTATTATTTCATTCACTCCCTCCTTCAGGGCAAGCGATGAATATCTCTTGTTGTGAATGAAAATATAATCCTCACGGGATTCAGGATTGTTTTCGAATTTTCCCCGTGTGTCGGTCAGCTTGCCGTTGATTAAAAGCCTGTATGCTGAATAAATGCGGCGGATGCACAGGCTCTTTTCTCTTTTGTCAGCCCCGCTTATTATTCTCAGACGGTAAGTTGCCCGGCCCTTGCCGGGAAGACTGACGCCGTCGATCCTGTGGCTGGTCCACAGCGACGGTACGCTGATATAATCGGGTTCTTTTTGATTCGCCGGTTCTGCGAAATCCGCAGGCCCCTTGATCTGGCCCCAGCTGAATTCCCATTCTCCGTCGAGAGACATCGGGCCGTCTTTTTCAAAATCCCATCCTCTGAGGTCGACAGTCCCTTTAACGGCAAGGGGCTTTTTCTTTCCGTGGAATACATGGTCGCATGCGGACAAGCAGGTGATTATGAGGCAGCATGCCAGATATGATGAGGCAATGATTCTTTTTGTCATGGGCCGGACTCGTATTGAACGAATGGTATCTGTATTTTTAACCCTGTCAATCCATTTAGGTAAATAGCATGAGGTGAATGGTGCCGGATGGAATCGGTTTTCCGGTTTAGTTAAAAGCATTTGACAAAATGCGATTTTGTCATAGTGTAATCGGCAAGAGGGAATTTCGACACCTTTGTGCTGGAGGAGTGCGATGAAAAAACTTGTTACCGGTGCAACCGGGTTCATGGGTTCGGCAATTGTCAGAGAACTGCTCAAGGACGGCGAGGAGGTGAAAGTTCTTGCAAGAAAGACCAGTGATACCCGAAACATAAACGGCCTTGACGTGGAGATCGCCTACGGCGACATCCGCGAAGGCGACTCCGTGAAAAAGGCACTCAAAGGCTGCGACACGCTTTATTATACAGCCGCGTTTTTCGCGCACTGGGTACCCGATAAAAAACTGCCTTACGAGGTGAATGTCGAGGGCACAAAGACGTCGATGAAAGCCGCACTCGACGCGGGAGTGCAGAAGGTGGTGTACACGAGCACAAATAATACGATGGGCGCGCACGGCCCGGTGCCTGCCGACGAGAGCGCGGAATTCAATCACTGGAAATCCGGGGACCACTACTCGATTTCGAAGTACCTGGCCGAGGTCGAGGCGAGAAAGTTTGTCCCGATGGGTTTGCCTGTCGTGATAGTGAACCCTACGCTGGTTATCGGCGTGCGCGACATCAAGCCGACCCCCTCGGGACAGATGATCATCGACATTGCCACGGGCCAGATGCCCGGATATATCGAAGGCGGGACGAACATCATAGACGTTGAGGATGTCGCGCGGGGCCATATTCTCGCGGCGAAGAAAGGAAGGGTGGGTGAACGGTATCTTTTCGGAAACCAGAACATGACGGTTTCAGGATACTTCAACCTGATAGCCGAGATAGCGGGGGTAAAACCGCCGCGCATCAAGATACCGTATCATTTAGCCGTTGCCACGGGGTACCTGTTCGAGCTGGGCGCCTTTATCACCAAAAGGCCGCCCGTGGTCACCGCGTCAGAGGTGCGTATCGGCAAACTGCAGGAGTGGTACGACTGCTCAAAGGCGGTGAATGAACTGGGACTGCCCCAGACTCCGATCAGGCAATCGATCGGGAAGGCTCTTGACTGGTTCATCGGGAACGGGTATATCAAAAAGAAATGAAATTGAGCCATGGAGGGGGATTCCGCCATGCCGAAGCATAAAAAGGCGGGGTCGTGCAACCCCGCCTTTTTATCATGCAGGTGACGAGGGACTCGAACCCCCAGCCTGCGGTTTTGGAGACCGCTGCTCTACCAATTGAGCTAGTCACCTGTATATGAATCGTGTGTGTATTAAAAAAAGAATCCCCGCTACGTCAAGTATTTTTATTGTCAAAAAGCCTATATTGGGCTTTTTCAGCGTTTCACGGCGGTTCTTTGAGGATTTGTTTCGGCCGGCACCAGGTCGATGACCGTAATCTCCGGCGGCGCCAGGAAACGTATGGGAGGGCCCCAGGTCCCGGTACCCCTGCTCACGTAAAGGTCCGTTCCCTCGTCGATATGATACATGCCGCAGATGAACGGAAACGCGATTCTGACCAGCGCGGTGAAAGGGAATATCTGGCCGCCATGGGTGTGGCCCGAAAGCTGAAGGTCGAACAGTCGGGTATTTTCACGGGCGACCTTCGGCTGGTGCTTCAATAAAATCACATAGGGGCCGCGCTGAGCTGATGAGAGCATCTCGGCTTCGGTCCTGTCGGGCCTGATCCCTGAATGCTCTCCCGCAGGGTCGTCCACGCCCGCGATGACGATGCCGCTCCCGGTCATGGCCCATTCGTTGCGCAGCAGGGTGAATCCCGCCCTTTTCGTGAAATTTTCGCTGTATTCCATGCCTGAATAGAACTCGTGGTTGCCGGTTACCGCGAACTTGCCGCCGGGCGCGGAGAGTCCCTTCATCACAGCGGTCACTTCATCGCTGTTCCTGATGGCGCGGTCGAGCAGGTCGCCGGTCGACACAATGAGATCAGGCCGCTCTTTCGAAACGAGCGAGCATATTTTTTCGGCGGTCCGCGTGCTGATTATCGGGCTGAAATGCACGTCGCTGATCTGGACGAGCCGCACCCTGGCCGATCCGGGATCGAGTTTCAGGGTCGGTATGGTTATCCGTTCGACCCCGATATCGCCGGCCTCGTGAAATCCGTAAATCATCACCGAAACGCTTATTGCAAGGGTGGCTGCGAACACCGTTCGGGCCGTGGCTTTCGAGGGGGCGATGCCCGCTTTTTCGGCGGCGAAGAGAGCTATGTCGGCGGTACCGTGGATTACCAGGAACAGGAACAGAAAAGCCATCCAGCTGTAGCCTGTAAACCCGGTGAGGGCCGCCCAGTATGGGAGCTCGTTCATGGTGAAGACGATCGTCGCCACCGGGGTGAGGATGATCGTGACCAGCGCCAGGCGAAAGAGGATCCCGGGCAGGGAGCGGAGCGCCATCACGTTGCTGTGTTTTCTGATGAAGTAGAAGTTCATCAGGCTGTAGAACGTGATCGCGAAACAGATGAAAACCATGAAGCGGACAGTGTTGTTCATGTCCCTGCCTCAGTAATATTCGTTCATCCCGCAGTCTTCGAAGAGATACTTCTGGTTGTCCTCGGTGCATCCGTCGAGCTCCGAGGGATAGTCTCCGTCGAAACACGCTGTGCAGAATTTTTTACCCGGCCTGTTGATCGATTTTAGCATGGTCTCGATCGTCATGTACGAGATCGAATCCACGCGCAGGTACTTTTTGATCTCCTCTATCGTGTGGGTCGAGGCTATCAGCTCCTTGTGGGTGGGGATGTCGATCCCGTAAAAGCACGGGAACCTGGTGGGGGGGGATGCGATGCGCACGTGAACCTCTGTCGCGCCCGCGTTTCTGAACATCTTGATGATCTTGCGCATGGTCGTGCCGCGCATGATGGAATCGTCGACAAGCACCACGCGCTTGCCTGTGACGCTTGACTTGACCACGTTGAATTTTATCTTGACCCCGAAGTCCCTGATTTTCTGCTGTGGCTCGATGAACGTGCGGCCGATATAGTGGCTCCTGATCATCGCCATCTCGTAGGGGATGCCGGCCTCGCGCGCGTACCCTATCGCCGCCGATACCGAGGAGTCGGGTATCGGGACAACGATGTCCGCCTCGACCGGCTCGGTGCGCGCCAGCATGCGGCCCATCTCGATGCGCATGTCGTGCACCGATTCGCCGAAGATCATGCTGTCGGGCCGGGAAAAATATATGTACTCGAAAACGCACAGCGATTCCCGTTTTTTTTCGAAGGGATAATACGATTTGATCCCGAAGGCGGATATGGCGATCATCTCTCCCGGCTCCACCTCGCGGATGTACCGGGCGTCGATGATGTCGAATGCGCATGTTTCGGACGCGACGACATACGAGTCACCCAGCTTGCCGAGGACCAGCGGCCTGAATCCATGGGGGTCGCGCACCGCATATATCACGTCCCTGTTCATGATCAGCAGCGAGTAGGCTCCCTTGACCCTGGCAAGCGCGTAGATCAGGGCCTCGCTGAAGTCCCTCATCCCCGACCGCGCCATGAGGTGCACGATTACCTCGGAATCGATCGTCGTCTGGAATATGTGCCCCCGGTCTTCGAGGTCTGACCTGATCGCTCCGGCGTTGGTGAGGTTGCCGTTGTGGGCCAGGACGATCGGCCCCAGGATGGAGGTGGCCCTGAAAGGCTGGGCGTTGCGAAGATATGACGAGCCGGTGGTCGAGTAGCGGTTATGGCCGATCGCCATGTGGCCGCCCAGATTGTTAATATGCTCTTCGGTGAATATATCCAGCACTTTCCCCATTCCGGCGTAGCGGTAGATGTGTTCCCCGTCCGATGAGGCTATTCCTGCAGATTCCTGGCCCCGGTGCTGGAGCGTATACAGGCCCAGATAGGTCAGGTTGGCGGCTCTGGGATTCCCGTAGATGCCGAAGATGCCGCACTCTTCACGAGGTTTTCCGTCGTTATAATGCTCTGAAATATCGGTATTGTCCATCTGGATATCCGGAATGGATTGATTATCGCACCCAAACATGCTTAGAGACCGGTTTTACTATTGTAAAGCATTTTCTCCGGCATGGCAATTAATTTTACATGATTGAAACGATCTGGTTCAATATTTTTTTTCTGGAGGGCTTTTCGACTGATTTTTATCTTGAAGAACCTGGATGCTCGTATATAGTATGAGCGAAGTTCGGTTTTTAATCGCTTTTCCGGTCTTCCATATGATCAATATAAAAAGAAATAATCATATCGTTTTTTTGGGAGTTATTGTTCTTGCCGTATCGCTTGTCAGAGGCCTTTCCGCTGCGCCGGTGATAATTGACACCGATCTGGAAAACCGGAACATCGAGGCGAAAATCAGCTATTACATCGACCGCTCGCGTAATTTGACCATCGAAGAAGTGAGTTCTCCGGTTTTCCAATCCCGATTCACCGGAAAAGGCCATGAAGGTCTCACCTTCGGATACAGCAGAGACGTCATATGGATCAGGCTTGAAACAGAAAATCGTACGAAGAATGATGTGCCCTGGCTGCTTGAATACGGGTATCCTCATATTGATAATATCAGCATTTATATTCCATCCGGAAGCGGATATGGCGTCATACATACCGGAGACAGGACGAATTTCAACACCCGTCCCATGGAATACAGGAATTTTCTCTTCCCGCTTGTTGAAAGGCCGGGAAAGCGCACCTATTATTTGTCTCTTTCTTCAACCGGTTCTATACCCGTGAGGCTCAACGCCAGGAACCCGTTTGCTTTCAATGATAGCATTACGCGGGAATTGATGATCATGTTTATTCTGTACGGGATTTTTATCGGGCTCGCCTTTTACAATACGTTTATTTTTTTCTCGGTCAGGGACAAAGCGTATGTATATCTGGGCCTGCTTCTGGTTGTCTACATCCTGACATCAATGGTCCAGTACGGTTTCGCCTTCCAGCTGCTGTGGCCCGACGCCCCGGTGTTCGCCAATTACATGAATCCATTCAGCATTTTTATAAGCTGCTATTTCAGCCTGCTTTTCACGAGAAATTTTCTCAATACAATGGAATATATTCCGATCATGGACCGGGTACTTATCGGTTTTATGGCCGCCAGCCTGATGTCCCTTGTTTTTGTATTCTTTTTCGACTACCACTTCATGACCCAGCTCTCTATGTGGCTGATGGCCCTTGTCATGTTGTTGTATCTGATCGTGTCCGTCATGATGCTTTTCAAGGGTTCGCGAACCGCGCGGTACTATTTCTCGTCATGGATCATCATGATAATCGGCGTCATCTTTAAAATCCTCAGCATCTTCGGAGTCATACCATATTCGGAAATGATCACGTGGGGCTATCATGCGGGCTCAGGTTTCATGGTCATCCTTCTGTCTCTCGGCATAGCGGACAGGATGAACATCATCAGAAACGAGAGGGAGAACGCGCTCAAGTCGCTCAAAGAAGCCGATGAAAAGTACAAGACTCTGGTCGAAAACGCGCATGAAGGGATCATCATGGTCATCGACGAGATAGTCGTGTATGTGAATAAAAGCATGATGAAGATGACCGGATTCGGCGAGAATGATTTCGTATCGCATCATCTTTCCGGGTTCTTTCCTGAATCCCCCAGCGGGCGTGAGAGGGTGCTGTCGCGATACCGTGAGCGGATGGCCGGGAACGATGTGGAGCCGCAGTATGAGGCCGAGATGCTGACTTCAAGGGGGGAATCGATCGGCGTGATAATATCGGCAGCCCCGATAACGGTACAGGGACGCAGGGGAGTGGTTGCAACGATAACCGACATATCCGAAATTAAAAGGGCCCATGAGGTCATCAAACAGCAGTTTCATGAAATTCAGACCCAGTACGACGAGGTTGAGGCGGTGAACCAGGAGTTGAAGATCGCTCACGCCGAAATGGCGCAAATCAACGAGACGCTCGCTCGCGAAACCGAAAAGCTGTCGATCACACTCAAGTCCATCGGGGAAGGAGTCATTACCGTCGATAATTCCGGCCGTATCGATATCATGAACAGGGCTGCAGAGAGGATCACCGGTTACGCCTATCTCGACGCCGCCGACAGGCATGTATCCGAAATACTTCATGTCGAGAACCCCGACCTGGACGAGCTGCTGAAAGGATTCAACAGCGGGATGTTCCAGAAAGCGAGCAATTTCGGCCTGGGGAAGGACATCGTTTTAATCGATAAAAAAGGTTCGAGGAAATCCATCCTTCCGATATTTTCCGAGATAAGCAACAGCAAGGACGAGGTGATAGGGGCGATTTTCGTGCTGAACGACATTACCCAGCGCAAGAAAATGGAGGAGGAGATATTCAAGACCTCGAAGATCGAATCCCTCGGAGTGTTCGCCGGAGGGATTGCGCATGACTTCAACAACATCCTCACCGCGATCGTGGGCAACATCTCCCTTGTCATGCTCGACATGGACAAGCGCGAAAAGCATTACAAATACCTGTCGGACGCAGAAAAGATGACCGGAAGGGCGGCGGACCTCACGAGACAGCTCCTGACCTTCTCCAGGGGCGGCGCTCCGGTGAAGAGGACCGCCTCGGTGCGCGACCTCCTCAGGGACACGGTGGATTTCGTACTGAGCGGCTCCAGCGTCAAGGCGGATTTCGATATTCCCGACGAACTGTGGAACAGCGATTTCGACGAGGGCCAGATCAGCCAGGTTATCCAGAACCTCGTCATCAACGCAGTGCAGGCGATGCCCGGCGGCGGGATCGTTCATGTATCGGCCGTAAACGTAGAGAATGACGACGGCGGCTTATCTCCCCTGAATGCGTCAAGGTATGTTAAAATCACGATCAGGGACGAAGGACCGGGGATTCCCCCTGAAAACCTGTCGAAAATATTTGACCCGTTTTTCACCACCAAGCCGGGTGGAAACGGACTCGGGCTTTCGATCTGCTATTCCGTCGTCAGAAAGCACGACGGCCACATAAGCGTTTTGTCCGAAGGCGGAGGAGGCGCGGCGTTCGAGGTGCTGCTTCCCGCGTCGAGCGGCGCTGTCAGGCCGCAGGAGAAGCCCGTGGTCGAAACCGCTTTTACCGGAAAAGTGCTTTTCATGGATGACGAGAAGATCATCCAGGACGTGGGCGAGAGGATGCTGAAACGGCTCGGCATGGACGTCGAGATCGCCGGCGACGGGGTCCGGGCGCTGGATCTTTACGAGAGAGCGAAGAAGAAAGGGGCCCCGTTCGACCTGATAATCATGGACCTGACCATACCGGGAGGGATGGGCGGCCGGGACGCGATCTCGCGTATCAGGGAGATCGACGGCGAGATAAAAGTGGTCGCATCGAGCGGATATTCCAACGATCCGGTGATGTCCAATTACCGGGACTACGGATTCGACGCGGTCATCAAGAAACCCTATACCCTCGACCAGATGGCCGAGCTGGTCCAGGGTCTGCTGCCCCGCGGTCAGATGGATTCGTCCAGATCCTCGATGTAGTTGATGTTCCTGAACGTTTTTTCCGGATCACAGAACCTGCGGATTTCGTCTCCGGTAATTTTTCTGACCGATACGCTGTCGAAAAAATGGATAATCCTTCTGTCGTCGTGATCTATGAGTTTCTTTATGTGCTGCGCGCATGACGGCGAATAAATCGCGTGGAGCGGTTCGTAATTCCCGTCGATAAAGGGCACTATCACGTCGTGGCTGTCGCTTGCCGAAATCATGTGCCTCATGAGCCCGCTGTCGAGAAACGGCATGTCGCACGCAACGGCGAATATCTTTTTTCTGCAGCGAACCAGGGCGCTGTATATTCCGGCGATGGGGCCCTTGCCGGGAACGATGTCGGGGATCGATTCAAGGCCGAGAAATGAATATTTGGATGCGTCGTCGCCGGAGATGAAGATGTCGGCCATTTCGTTTTTCATGGCCGCGTAAACGTGCTCTATCATCGGCTTTCCGCGGTACACGTAAAGTCCCTTGTCCTCGCCGAAACGCCTGCTCTTGCCGCCGGCTATTATGCATCCGCATATGTCGTTGTTGACTGTTGTCATAAAGTGCAATTGTCACCGGAAATGCCCGGCGCGCAATACATTTTTTTGTTGATTATTCGGTGAGATGTACAACTTGTTGAACAAATGAGTTGCTCCCCTCCCTGAAAGGGAGGGGCCGGGGGAGGGGGATTGAAAAAACCGCGCATCATCAACATCGTCGGACGATCCGGATCCGGCAAGACCACCCTGGTCGAAAAACTTATCGCGCACTACCGTGATCTCGGCATCCGGGTGTCGGCGGTCAAAAGCATGCGGCATGATTTTGATATCGATTATCCCGGCAAGGACAGCAGCCGTTACCGCGAGGCCGGCGCATTCACCAGCGCGATCACAAATGGGAAAAAATGCGCGGTTGTCATGGATCTCGAGCCCGGGGTGACTCCCCTGGACATCGCCATGGACCAGTGCGCCGGTTCAGACATCGTGATCATCGAGGGCTACCGCGAGGGGGATTCCCTGAAGCTCGAGGTGATCGGCGATTCGACCGAAGAACCGCTGTACCGATCGGGCGTGACCAACATCGTAATCATCGCGTCTGACGGGAACATCGACGCCGGGCTACCGGTGTACCGTAGAAATGATGTGGCAGGCATTGCCGCGGCCCTGGACAGGATCATGTGACCGGGGATTCAATCAGCAGAATTCTATTACGGCCGGCATATAGTCCTCGGGAGGGTCGAAATCCATCAGCTTGAGCAGCGTTGCCGCTACATTGCCGAGGCCGGCCGATTCAGCTTGCTTCGAGAGCCTGTATTCCCCCTTGAACTCAGGATCGTAGATGATGAACGGGACGGGGTTCAGGGAATGGGAAGTTTTCTTCTTCGGCTCGCCGGTCTTCTTGTCTACCTGTATGTTTCCCTTTTTGTCCTTCTCGTACATCTCGTCCAGGTTGCCGTGGTCCGCGGTTATCACCGCTACCCCCCCCGTTTCCTTCACGGTTTTAAGAAGCCTGCCCATGCACAGATCAACGGTCTCTGCCGCGATGATGGATGCGGGCAGGTCTCCCGTGTGGCCCACCATGTCTCCGTTGGGATAGTTGAGCCTGAGAAATCCGAAGCCGCTGCCTTTCAGCGCCCTTATCATCGAGTCGGTGATCTCGGCAGCCTTCATCCATGGTTTGAGGTTGAACTCGATCCGGTCCGAGGGGATTTCCTCATAGGTTTCCTTTTCGTCGTCGAACTTTCCGCTCCTGTTGCCGTTCCAGAAATAGGTCACGTGCCCGAACTTCTGCGTTTCGGACAAAGCGTACTGCCTGCATCCGGACCTGGCAAGGTACTCGCTGATCGTACGGTCTATTGCCGGGGGGGATACGAGATAGTTCGCCGGGATTTTCAGGTCGCCGTCGTACTGCATCATGCCTGCATACAGAACGTCGGGCCTCTTCACCCGGTCGAAATGATCGAATGAATCGCTTTCGAACGCCTTTGAAATCTCGATGGCGCGGTCGCCGCGGAAATTGAAGTAGATCACCGAGTCGCCGTCGCGTATCGGACCGACAGGTCCGTTGTCGTCTACGATCGTGAACGCGGGCAGATACTGGTCGGATATGCCCGCCTCTTCGGCCCTGAAGGTCTCGATGGCTTCCATAGCCGAGCGAAACGGCCTTGCGGTTCCGAGCACGTGCGCTTCCCATCCCCGTTTTACGATGCTCCAGTCGGCCTCGTAGCGGTCCATGGTCGTTATCATCCTGCCGCCGCCGGAAGCTATGCGGTAATCGAGTCCCCTGTCCCGGTGGCGGTTCAGGCAGGTCTCGAGCTTTTCGATGTAGATCGGTGATGACGTCTCCGGAACGTCCCTTCCGTCGAGAAGAGGGTGAACCCTGAGCTTTTTCACGCCGGATTCGCCGCACCGGTCGATCATTTTCACCAGGTGATCTATGTGCGAATGCACGTTGCCGTCTGAAAGGAGGCCGATGAAGTGAAGGGCCGCATCGCCGGCCGCAGGCCCATGCAACAGCTTTTTCCAGAGATCGGTCCTGAATATGTCTCCGCTTTCGATTGCGGCGCTCACGAGTTTCGCTCCCTGAGCGAAAACCCTTCCCGCTCCCAGCGCGTTGTGTCCGACCTCGGAGTTGCCCATATCGTCGTCGCTGGGGAGTCCGACCGCGGTGCCGTGGGCCTTGAGTACGCAGTGCATTGACGTCTTCATGAGATTGTCGTAAACGGGAGTGTTCGCCAGGTGGAATGCGTCGCCGCCGTCGCCCGATCCTATGCCCATACCGTCCATGATGATCAGCACGACCGGTCCCGGGCGAGATAGTTTTCCTTGTTTGGCCAGTGGTTTCATGGGTCACCTATCCGAGGAGGTATGATTCGAGTCCTGCGAGCTCCAGCACCCTCATCACCCCTTCATTGGGATTGATGAGCTTCAGGTTTCTACCTTCGTCGCTCAGCTTGTTTTTAATGCGTATGATCGCGGCTATGGACATGGAGTCGATCTTGGTGATATGCATCAAGTCGATGACAATGTCCCGGTGGTCGTCCCTGATGAAATCGTTCAATTTCTGTTCGAATTTGAGGACTTTGACCGCGACCAGCTCGTCCTGGATGATGAAGGTTCTGTCTTCGGAAGTATCAACGATATCCATATTCATCTTCGTCCTCGCGATGGTCGGTTCTATTTTTATGAGCCGCAGCCCGGAGATTGACGCATGGTGATGCAATCATGCATGCCGATACTCGTGATTTTGTCAATTTCTATTCATAGTTTTCGGAAAGGCTTCCTGCCGCGCAAGAATTAAATTTTTTTCAGGGTTTTTTCAAGCGATTGTCTGGCTTCGATCGTCGCACCGGACAGGGGGAAGGACCGTTTTTTCAGCCCCAGCTTCGTGTCGTTCATGATGCTTTCCCTGAGCGAAGCCGCCTTGCGGTCGAGCTCGATCATGAGTTCCATCGCAGAATCAGGAGAATATTCGTTTTTCTTGACATTGCGGATTAAATGAACAGATTTAAGCCATAGCTTTTTAGCGAGCGGCGCCGCAAATGAAAGGCATGCGACAAGCGCGACCGGCGCCAGAAGTATCGCGTTGCTTTTTATCATTCCGGGCAGGAATCCTGCGGCTGCGTTTCCCAGGGCCTTTTCCCATGCGAACCAGAATGAGTCCGCGGCCGCCAGGGAGATGATGAATGAGAGCTTGCTCCTGGGAACGCCCAGGGCTGAAAGGCCGGTCGAGATGAGTATCACTGCGAGGAACAGGACGACAGTGGCCATGCCGGTTGCGGTCAGAATCGCCTTGAGGGTCGCCATGAATTCGGCCGCAGCAGTGAAGAACCGGTTGATCTGATCGACCGAGCTGCTCAGCGCGTTGAAGGAATCGGTTATACCGCAGTATGCTGCACACGAAATGCGGTCACCATGAAAACCGGCTGCGGCCGTGATCATGAGGGATGCGTAAAATGAATGGCTCAGTGCGAAGCGGGATCGGCGTGTCATCAACATGCCTTGAACAGGAATTTGAGGTTCACGCTGTTTCCCTTCTGGTTCCATGTCGCTGTTGAGAACTGTTTGATCAGATGGAGGCCGTAGCCTCTTGGCTTGAGCCGGTTGGTCTTGTCTTCCGATGGGAAGGTGAAGCCCTCGCCTTCGTCGGTTATTTTTATGTTTATCGATGTTGTGTTCTGGAATATTTCAATGAGGATTTTTTTCTTGGGGTCCCATTTGTTGCCGTGCTCCATGGCGTTGGTGAGGGCCTCATCGACTGCCAGGAGGATTTCTTCGCACGGTATGACTGTGGTCGATCTGTACGATATCAGCGCAGTTGAAACTTCGTCAAGCACCTGCTTCCTGATGGACCTTTCTGACGGAAAGGCCTTCTTGAAGAGCACCTCTTTCTTCATAAATTAATGATGTTGCCGGCAGTTATGATATTCGGGATGGGGAGATTCGAACTCCCGACTTCTGCGTCCCGAACGCAGCGCGCTAACCGGACTGCGCTACATCCCGTATAATCTGACTGTCAGTAGTTCACTCCATACTAATAATTGCAAATATTTTTTCTGCAAATGCATAAAATTGAATTACACTTTCAGCAATAATATCGGTTTTAGCACTTCATGAGTATGCTTAAAAAGGCGGAGGGTTTCATGTTTTTTTGGGGGATGATGAATATTAAAAGGGATTCATTCTTTGAATGTCGTTGAAAGGAGCTTTTTAGAAATGCTCTATTATTGCGTCGAGGCAGATTCAATACTTGCAATCATTGATCCATAAGAAAAACATCCCGATCGCTCCGCTTAAACCGCGGATGTGCAAGAGGGATGTTTTCCCATGAAACGAAGAGCGGCAGAGCCTTATTCTGCCGCAGCAGGAGCAGGCGCCGGTGTTGACATCGTTATCGCGCCGAAATTGCAGGTCTCTGCGCACCAGCCGCATCCGATGCATTTTTTTTCGTTCGCCATTACCGGATAGTCGAGGTACTGGTTGTTCAGGTTGTGCCTGGTCCCGTTATTGACCATGGCGATGCATTCGGCCGGGCAAACCTCTGAGCAGCCGTTGCATGAATAGCAATGCTCCAGATCGAAGACCGGTTTGGGCCACTGGCTTCGCTTGATGCGGCCGACTTTAACCCCGTGCGGGTCGATGACCGCTTCCTTCGTGCAGATGCGGCCGCATGCGGCGCAGTTGATGCACAGGTCGCCGTCAATGGCGTGCCGCTTCCCCTTTTCTCCTGAAATCGCGCCGGAGGGGCATACTGTCGTGCATGCCATGCATCCGGTGCATAATTCCGTAATCGAGTGACTCATAATATTTTCCTGCTGTATTAAAATTTTTGGTTTTTCGGGCCCTTCTTGATCTTTTTCAGATCAAGGGGTTTGCCTTCCCAGGCGGCTTCGATGACCATGATGTTGTCATCGAAGCTCTGTTCCTCCGGGTTATATGTTTTAGCCCCGTCGCCCATGGCGTTTTTCGCGATCACGGGTATGGCGTCACGGGGAACCATCTGCTTGCCTTCTCTGTCGAGTATATCCTTGAGCGCGGTTGCATGGCGTCCGCCCGTGGCTTTTTTGAGCTCCTCGTTCAATCCCCGCACGTAATCTATTGTAGCGCGCGGTCTCTGCTTCTTCGGGGTTTTCGCGAAGATTTCCGGCCCTGCAAGGGGATAGAGAAGTTCGCCGATCAGGTCGCCCACCTTGTGAAGATTATATTCCATCCCGTAGGGCAGATAGATGCTCATGCATACGCCGTGGGGAACATGGCATACCGCGCCGGTGGCGTGCCCCAGGTTGTGCACCAGGCCGACCATGGAATTCGAAAAAGCGATCCCGGCAAGGGCGGCGGCGTTGGCCATCGCGAGCCGGCTTTCCATGTCGCCGGGGTTTTTCACGGCGTTCAGGATATTCTTGCTGACGAGCTGAATGGCCTTGAATGCCGTGGTGTCGCTCATCGGGTTTTTGCCCAGGCAGAAGTATGCCTCGATCGCATGGGTCATGGCGTCCATTCCGGTGAAGGCAGTTATCGATGCCGGAAGGGTTTTGGTCATACGGGGGTCGAGCACCGCAATATCGGGAAGAAGAAAGTACGAGACGAAGGTCATCTTGATGTGGCGGTCATGGTCGGCGATGACCGCGACCAGCGTCATCTCCGATCCCGTACCCGCAGTGGTGGGAACCGCGACCAGGGGCTTCAGCCGCTGCTTGACCGCACCTGCGCCCGAGTAGGCAAGAACGTTGTCCCCGCCCAGCGAGACAAGGATATTCACTCCTTTTGCCGTGTCGAGCACTGAACCGCCGCCTACGGCGATGATCGAATCGCAATTCTTGTTCCGGTATATGCTTGCCACGGAGTTGACAACCTTGTAATCGGAGTCGGGAGGAGTTTCATCGTATATCGCCCCCACTGTTAGTTTCGATCCTTTTTTTGAGATCGCTTCTTTCACGATTTTTATTAGGCCTGCGCTTTCAACGCCTTTATCGGTGATGATCAGGGCCTTTTTAGAGTTCATTTTTTTCAGCTCGCCGGGTATCGCTTCAAGGGCGCTCGCCCCGGATAATGTCTTCACTCGTCCGCAGAATTCCGAATATTTTGGCAGAATCATTTCAGTTCTCCTTGATGGTGGTTTGGTTGAACGTCATAATCGGTTTTCCCTAAAAGGTGAATGCGCGGATATAGATCAGGATCCTGTTGACCCACTTGCGCAGTGGAGAGAATTCCGACCACCTGGGATAACGCTTGACCGCAAGCTTGGTGATTATCTTGGGCAGCAGATATACCTCGATGATGTTCAGGACCCGCACGACCGCAAGTGCGTAGCCGAGGTCTCCGTCGACGATGAATCGCTCCCTGGCGAAAGCCGTCGCGGTCCCCTCCTGGAAAGTGAAGACCTTTATGGCCGCCTCGAGGCTCTTGATGTTCATTTCGAGGGGGAACCTCGTCCTGCCCTTGTTCCATCCCATGTATTTTGCACGGCCCTTGTCGTCTTTTCCGATGATCATGAACGGGCCGTCGGGAAGGACTCCCAGGCTGAAGGTGAATTTTTCGGGAAGCTCCGAGAATTCCTTGATGACTTCCTTGTCAAGCCTGCATGCGGCCTGGATTGCGCGGCCGACGATCCAGAGCATGATCGCCACGTAGTAGCGCTTGATGTATTTTTTGCCCGGTTTCAATTCGGGATATTTGTCTATGTTCATCGCTTCCTCCTTTAGCGTACAGCCGGAGCCTTGCCGGCGTTGTTCAGTATCGTCATGTAATCCTTGAAAGTCAGGCCGTGCGAGCCGGATGCTTCGGCTTCGCGGGCCGCCTGTTCGATAAGATAAGGCGGTATCCTCAGCGATTTCAGGTTTGCGGGGACGTATTTTATCGCGGAAGCCATGAGTTTTTTCAGCTGATTTTCGGATTCTTTGATCCTGTCCTTTTCAGGCGTGGATGCATGCGCGTCCATTCCCGCCTGGGCGAGCAGGAGTTCGTCCCTCATCAGAATGTCTTTGCCGACCATGAACTCGGTTGCGTGGGGGAGGAGTATCGCCATGCAGACGCCAGGGTCGTTTCCGGTGAGCTTGTTCAGGGCCTCGCCCAGAATGTGGGCCGCGCCTGCGGGAGCGTTAGAGAAGGCGACGGCCGCGAGGGCGTTTGCGTAGGCGAGAGCCAGGGCCGCTTCCCTGTTGCGCGGGCATTTTAATGCCCTGGGCAGGTTTTCATGGATGAACTGTATCGCCGCCAGGGAATAGGCGTCGTTCATGGGATTGTGCATGGTGGAATCCGATGCCTCCATCGCGTGGGTCAGCGCCACCATGGCGGATTCGACGGCTCTGCCGATGTCCTTGATTCCGGTCATTCGCGGGTCCAGACATACGACATCCGGGAAAAGGAAATCGGACTTGAACCTGTGATGTTCGATGACGGCCATGTTGGACATGTCGTATCCGCATGAACCGGCTGTGGGAACGGTGAAGAACGGTTTCAGCGGGGTGCTGATCGTGTCTTCGCCTTCCAGTGTGAAGATGTCGTCAACGCCGAGCGAGACCAGCATGTTCAGGCCCTTGGCGGTGTCCATTGCAGGGCCGCGGCCGAGAGCGATGATCGAATCGCAGCCGCGATCATGGAACAATATGCGCAGTTCCTTGATCGTGCTGATCGCTGCAGTGCCGCCCACATTGTCGTAGAATCCGCCGATGGTCACGTCCGAGTCGTAAAACGCCTTGACGAATATCTTTTTAAACCCCGACGCGGTCACATCCTTTGTCGCTATGACCAGAGGCCTGACCGCGTCGTAGCTGTGGAGCTCGATCGGAATATGCTCCAGCGCCCGCGCTCCGGCCAGGTACTTGGACTGGTTGAAGAATGAATAGAATGCTTTCTTTTGCATGGCCAGCTCCTGATCTGTGGTATTGTGTCGTTATTTTTTAACGATGCCGAGCTTTTTAAGCGTCCTGTCTTTCGGGATGCCGTTCTTGTCGTATCCCCTGACTTTATAGTATTTCGGGACCATCTTGTCGATGGGCACGGTCCTTCCTTTCGGGTCGCTCTTTCTGCCTTCATGCAGGAGCCTTCCGGGCAGCGTGTCGTCTTTCCTCGATATGCCTTCCCGCGTGTTCATGTAGCGTTCGAGCACGTGTATGCGCCTGCCTGCCTTGAGCATCTGCCACATGTTCATCTTGATGCCGGTCACCGATGACCAGAACTTCGACCAGATCGAAAGGTCCATCACCTGCACCGCAATCGGCGCCATGGCCGTGAGCGATATCTTGAGCGATATGGTCGGGAGCACCCTGATGAGCGGAGGCTGGAGGAATACCGGGAACGCCGTGAACTGGCAAATGTGGAGGCTGTTCACAGCGTCAAAGCATTCCTCTGCGAATGCGGTG
>JAKLIV010000139.1 GCA_022709405.1 Spirochaetota bacterium | reverse complement strand
CATTATCATTTCACCGCGGAGGAAAGGATGATGCGTGTCTATCATTATCCTGATACGATAAACCATATCCGGGAACATCGTTTCTTTACCGGCCGGATCGAGCATTTCGCGAATAGTTACGCATCGGGGAGCGAGAGCATCCAGGACGAAATCCTTGACTTTCTGAAAGACTGGTTCATCAAGCATATAATGGGAAGCGACATGAAATACGGCATGTTTCTGAGCAAACAGGGGGTTGTATAAATCCATATGGAAACACTTACCCGGGAGCAGTTGAAAAAACTCAAGGCAGCGGCGCATTCCTTGAAGCCGGTTGTCCAGATCGGGCAGAAAGGCCTTACCGGGCCTGTCATCGCGGCGATTGCGAAGGCCCTCGAGGACCATGAGCTGATAAAAATCAAATTTATGGAATATAAAGAAGAAAAACGCACTCTCGCGGATGAAGTAACACGGGAAACCGAATCCCATCTAATAGATATCATTGGCAATATCGCGATACTATATAAACGCAACGAGCTGTCTGAAAATGATATTGGTGAAAATTAAGACGGCTGAATTATCTAAAGGGGGGATTTATCCTCTACTTTTCCTTTTATTTATACGATACTATATGTGATAAGCCATGAAAAAAATAGTGTTATATTTCGATCCGGCTCCCAATAGGATTTTTTCCGAAATGGCAGACGAGAATGGAGAAAAGAAAATCACGCTTTCTTCGGTCAATAACTTCGTCTATACAGCCGAAATCGTGGCCCGGGTCATCGAATACGACAGCGACGACCAGATTAAGACGCGCCTCGATACCGGATACGATTACTATAATCTGATCGATTTCACCGCTTTCAAGGCGGGCGAAGGTATCGTCTTCGACCAGGAATTGGGCGCATACAAGTCATCCGCCTACGGATTTGTCGTGTTCGACAACAAGACCCTCAAGCTGCTTTCGCCGGTATCGGTTGCCAAGAACAAGATCAGGGCCTTCATGAATATATGTCCGACTAAATTCGGCAAGCTTCCCTCTCTTGCCGACGTGCAGGAATGGCTCCAGCATTACAACATCCTGGCCGGGGTCGGTGAAAAGAAGCTTAACGAAGCGCTCGGAGAAATTAATCCCGCGGAGCGTAAGCTCTCGAGAATCGTGATCGCCCAGGGAAAGGAGCCTGTCAACGGGCATGCGGAATACTTCACTCCGCTGGTAAATGTCGATAAAAAGGCCGGCGAGATCATGTCCGACGGCAGGATCGACTTCAAGGAAACCGGCTCCATTATCCAGGTGGTCAAGGGCCAGGAACTGCTCGAAGCCCATCCCGAGGTCAAGCCGGTCGATGGATATGACGTTTTCGGCACCAAGGCCCTGGCGGAGACGGTCGACCCGGGCGGGTATCAGAAGGGCGATAATATCGTCCAGTCGGGGAAGGACAAGAAAATATACGTTTCCGCCATTGACGGATGTCTCGATGTCGGCAAGACGACCATTTCGGTCCTGCCGGTGGTCGAGATCAAGGGCGATGTCAGTTACGAGACCGGGAATGTGGACTTCAACGGATCGGTGCATATAAAAGGATCGGTGCTCGCCGGTTTTACGGTGAAGGCTTCGGGAGACATCATCATCGAGAACACCGTCGAGGACGCCAACATCGAGGCTCAGGGCGACGTAACCGTCAAGATGGGGGTCGTGGGCAAGGAGCAGGTGAAGGTCACCTCTGGCGGATCGGTGACCGCGAAATACCTTCTGAACGCCAAGGTCGAGGCCGCCAAGGATATAATTGTCGAGGATTCGATAATCAACTGCGACATCTTCGCCAACAATATGATAAGCGTTGTCGCGAAAAACGGCAAGATTATCGGCGGCAAATGCACCGCCCTGTACGAGATCGTGTCGAACGTATCGGGCGCTCCGAATGAAACGCCCACCAACCTTTCCGTCGGCAGAAATCTCTTCATAGAGCAGGAACTGCTCGGCGTGCACAAGGAAATATCGTCGTGCAGGGATGAAGTCGAGGAGGTCATGCGCAAGCTCAAGGTCAGCTTCGGGGAGGGAGTGTTCGAGGACCCCAAAACCTATATCACCAAGCTTCCGGCAATCAAGAAAAAGAACTGCCTCATCCTCCTCAAGGAGCTGAGCAGCGGGAACAAGAAGCTGAAAGAGCTTGTGGAGAAGAGCAAGCTGATACAGGACAAGCTCAAGCTCGAAAGGGAGCCCGCCATAATCATAAGGAACAAGATATTCCCCGGCACCGTGCTCAATATCAAGAAAAGCGTCCGCAAGATCGACAGCGTCGTCGAAAACGCCAGGTTTTACGAGGACCCCACCGACAAGGTCATCAGGTTCACTTCCGCGGTCTGAGACAGATTCTATTTGACAAATCGCCACACCGGTATTTTTATGGGCTTCTGTTTAATCTAATACCTGGAGGTTCATATGAACGGCGTGGTAACCCCGAATCTTGCATTTATCGGCGGGCTGGGCGTGCCCGAACTCGTTGTAATCTTTTTAATCGTGCTCATCCTTTTCGGCGCCGGTAAGATACCGAAAATAGCCAAGGATCTGGGCGGAGGAATCAGGGAGTTCAAGAAATCCATTAGCGGCGAGAAAGACGAAACAAAGGACGATAGCGACAAGAAAGCCTGATGATGAAGAACAAGAGCGAGTACCTGAAAACTCGAAAAGATGAGGCCATAGCGAAACAAATCCTTTCGGCCGATGATTATGCTTTTTATGAGAGTCTCTTTCTGTTTCAAGAAAAACAACAGGGACTGTTTGCATTCAAAAACGTTCCGGGGTATATAGACCCGGACGGTTTTCCCGCGATCAGGACGGATCAACTCGAAATCCCCGCCGACCATGGTCCGGCGCTTCTTGCGGCGCTTGATGAGCTCTGCGGGATTATCACCGCCCGCCACCCCGGATTCAACACCGGGCCCTACAGGGCCCATGCCGTCGGCTCAGAAAAATCGATCGAATCCCTGGCAAGGACTTTTCTCGAAGGTGAAATCGACGCGATTGCCTCGATTGCCGGCGATATAAGGACCGGCATTGATGAGTTCGTGTTCATGACTGCCAACTGGTTCAGCCCATATTTTTCGGCTCTCAGGGCCGCGGTTTTCGGCGGGCGCGACACATCTGAATGGAACGGAACGGTATGTCCCTTCTGCGGCCAGTATCCTTCCATGGCCAAAATTATCGAGGCAAAGGAAAACAAGAGGGTCCTGCGCTGCTCTTTCTGCGACGAGGAATGGGTCTTCCAGCGCATCGGGTGCGCGCTGTGCGGCAACGACGACATCAAAAAGCTCGGCTATTACGAGTTTGAAAGCTCGCCGTACCGGTTTGACTACTGCAGCGCGTGCGGCGGATATATCAAGACGTTCAGGCTGGCCCGGAAGACCGCCGAAGGTTCGGTCAATCTTGCCGTGGAGAACATCCTTACGAATTTTCTCGACTCATCAGCGATCGCCATGGGCTACAAGGCGCGATAAGGAGGATTGCCGTGAAACCGTACAAAGTCGATGAAACCGCGGAGCAGATACTCGAGATACTTTCGCGCGACGGCAAGGCGTCCCCGGACGACATATCGCGCCAGATAAACGTCCCGGCCGATACCGTGGTGAAGCACATTGATAAGATGGAGGCCGACAGGATCATCCTCGGCTACCATGCGAACATCAACTGGCAGAGGATCAGGCTCAACGACGTAAAGGCGCTCATCGAGGTCAGGGTGACTCCGGAACGCGGCGTCGGCTTCGATCACGTTGCCGGCCTGATCTACCGGTTCCCGGAAGTCTCGTCGCTCACGCTCCTTTCCGGGGGCTACGATCTTCTCGTGCAGGTCGAGGGCGAAAACCTCCGCGAGGTGGCCCAGTTCGTTTCCGAAAAGCTCGCGACCATAAAGGGCGTGCAGTCAACAGCGACCCATTTCATGCTGAAAAAATACAAGGAAGACGGCGTCATCCTTGTCGACCAGTCCGACTCCAAAAGGCTGCCGGTTTCCTGACCATCCCTGAATCCCCGCTCATTTTTTCTTGACTGAGGCGCCGGAAGGTGCTATACTTCATGAGTTTTTTCACGGTTTGCTGCGCCGGGAGGGATGGCATATGGTCAGGAAAAGTCTAATCGACATGAAAGAATGGAAGGACCTGCAGGATCATTACGCCGAGATATCGGGCGTGCACATGCGGGACCTCTTCGCAGCCGACCCGGGCCGCGCCGAAAGATTCACCCTGTTTGCCGAAGGCATATACTGCGATTATTCGAAAAACCGCATAACCGAAAAGACCATGGATCTCCTGTGCGCGCTTGCCGGGGCCTGCGGGCTGCGCGAAGAAACCGAAAGGATGTTTGCCGGGGCGAGAATCAACGAGACCGAGAACAGGCCGGTGCTTCACGTTGCGCTGCGTAATCTCGGCGGCGGACCGATCATGGTCGAAGGCCGGGACGTCATGCCCGACGTTAAAGGGGTCCTCGACAAGATGGGGGCGTTCTCCGATAAGATCAGGAACGGAGAGTGGAAGGGGTTCAGCGGCAAGCCGATACGGCACGTGGTCAACATCGGGATCGGCGGCTCCGACCTGGGGCCGGTCATGGCTGCCGAGGCGCTGAAGCACTATTCAATGAGGGATCTCGATGTACGCTTCGTGTCGAACATCGACGGCACGCATATCGCCGAGGCCCTGCGCGGCATCGAGCCCGACCGCGCCCTGTTCATCATCGCGTCCAAGACCTTCACCACCCAGGAGACGATGACCAACGCGGTCACCGCCAGGGACTGGTTCATCGAAAAAACCGGGGGCAGGGGGGATGTCGCGCGTCATTTCATCGCCCTTTCGACCAACAGGGAAGAGGTCGTGAGGTTCGGCATAGACCCTGACAACATGTTCGAGTTCTGGGACTGGGTGGGCGGACGCTACTCGCTGGCCTCCGCCATCGGCCTTGCGGTCATGATTTCGATCGGCCGCGGGAATTTCATGAAGCTCCTCGACGGTTATCGCCGCATGGACGGCCATTTCAGGAACGCCGAATTCGGCAGGAACATTCCCGCGGTGCTCGCGCTTCTCGGGGTGTGGTACAACAACTTTTTCGGCGCACAGACCCACGCGATCCTTCCCTATGACCAGTACCTGCACCGGTTTCCGGCCTATTTCCAGCAGGGCGACATGGAGTCGAACGGCAAGGGAGTCGACCGGTCGGGCAGGCCGGTAGCGTGGCAGACCGGACCGGTGATCTGGGGCGAGCCCGGAACCAACGGCCAGCACGCCTTCTATCAGCTCATCCACCAGGGGACCAAGATGGTGCCGGCGGATTTCATCGGGTTCGCCAGGCCGCTCAATCCGCTCGGCGACCATCATCAGAAGCTGATGGCGAATTTTTTCGCACAGACCCAGGCCCTGGCCTTCGGGAAAACCGAGGATGAACTGCGGGCGGAGGGCGTTCCCGAACGTCTCGTCCCGCACAGGACATTTTCGGGAAACAGGCCGACCAACACGATAATGGCTGAAAAACTCACGCCGGAGACGCTCGGCTCTCTCATCGCGATGTATGAGCACAAGATATTCGCCCAGGGGATAATCTGGGACATATACTCGTTCGACCAGTGGGGTGTCGAGCTGGGCAAGGCTCTCGCCAGGCGGATACTTCCCGACCTCGACCCGGCATCGGTGCCGGCACCCGGCCATGACAGCTCGACCTTTGCGCTGATAAAATTCTACCGCGATTGCCGGCAGAGGAAATAGTGGCCTGGGAATTCCTGTATGAAAGCATGCCGGACAGCGGCGAAAACGATTCGACAGCCGATATCGTCAGGCGCTACAACCAGCTTGTTTCCGAAGCCAACATGGTCAGGGAGAAGGACAAGGGACTGGTCAGGCACATCTTCGGCAATTTCTACGGCAAAAAGCTCGAGGTCGGCATAGGTTTTCAGCGCGCCTTCGGTTCGAGCCTGTCAGGAGACTTCTTCGACCTCATTCCTCTGCCCGACGGCAATTATCTCTTCATCTTCGTCGACATAAGCGGCCACGGTCTTCCGGCATACACAACCCTGATCAGGCTCAGGTCGGCCATGGCGCTCGCCATAAATGACACCAACCATATTTACGGCAAAGTCGGCTATGTGGATGCGGCCTTTCTCGTAAAGAACTTCACCCGTAAATTCACCGATATCATGGAGAACGACGATTCGCACGACTTCGCCTGCATAAATTTTGTGTTCATCTATAACGAGAGGGACAAGTTCTACCTGAAATTCTTCAACAGGAGCATGCTTTTTCCGATCGTCATGAGGAAGTTCAACAGGAAGCTGATGGACGTGTTCAACCTCAACGTCGAAGACAAGGGCTGGTACCCGCAGAAGGGCTATCTCGTGGGGAGCGACATCAGGAGGCTTCTGTTCGACCGGTATTACGACACTCCCTGCTGTGAGTTCATCGTCTACGAGGGGGACAGGCTGCTTTTTTTCAGCGACGGCATCGTCGAGGCATATCCGAAAGAGAACCCGATGCACGAATTCGGCCAGAAGCGGATTGAGAAATTCCTTATCGATAATCTGAACCGCGGACCCCAGGAAACGATAGACCAGCTTTTCGGCATGGTTTACGAATATATCGGAGCGCATGAAAACCAGAAAGACGACATGACCGCGGTGCTCATCGATTTCCCGCTGGTGAGGTAGCAATACGCCGCTATCGGGGACCGCTGACGTCCGGGAGGAGCATGGCCCTGACCCTGTTGAGGGGATTGATCAATGGCGGCATGGCGCTGTGCGGGGCCTCCGGGACCTTGAGCTGCCCGAGTATATACCGGGATACCCCGATCCCCTGCTTCTTTTCGTTCAGCAGAAAGAAACGGCACGCGTCGACGAACAGGTCCCTGGGGAAAATCCCCTGAATCCCCCCGAACCCGTACGACCTGAGGCCGTCCCTGATTATCGTGGCGCAGCTCCTGGTGAAGACATTGAATCCCGCGTATTTCTCGCCCGAACCCCCTCCATGGCCGGCTCTGTGAATCTCCTCCAGCTCGCGGTGGTAGATTCCGGAAAGCACCGCCGTGTCGATGCCCGTTATTCGCAGCACGTGAATGGTTCTCATGAAAAGCCTGCCGAATTTATCGTAGTAGGGCCGGCCGGGATCGCTTGAATCATATCTCATGGTGGCCGGATGCGGGGCGAATTCGCCGAGCGCGGGCCGGTAAAAGTACTCCTCGCGCGCGATGACCTCGTTCTCGTTGAGCAGGTGGGAGAAGTTAAATATTTCGCCGTTCACGTTGATCGCCAGATGCCCCATGAGCGAGGCCGGGTATTTGACCAGGCGCTCGTTGAAGTAGAGCTCGACAAAGGGCGTGGCGTCCTCATCTTTCTCGGGCCACACAATGATGATCGCCCTGCCGGTGTCGTAGTCCCTCTGGCTGAGCCTGCGGGCAAGCACGGTTTTACCGCTGAAATGGGCCAGGTATCCGTCCCAGATCTTCTCTCCTTCGAGGCTGCGTGAACCGTCATCGCCTGCGAGGTACGCCCCGCCCGGGCCTGTAGTGAGAATTCCGCGATAGATCATTCTTGGCTCCTCCCTTGATTGAGCACCCCCTCCGGTTTCGCTGTCGCTCAACCACCTCCCCCTTATGAAGGGGGAGGTCGGGAGGGGGTTATGAATCATTCTCTGTGTGCTCCGTGCCTCGGTGGCCCTCTTCAGTAATGACATCAATCAGTATGGTTAAAAGCAATTACAATTTATTCTTGCAATTCTGGGGGTTCGGGCCTACAAGACCACAATCATGAACAAAGAAAATGATCCCAGAATCCAGGGCGCGGGGCGGTTCGCGGCCCTGGTCGCGGCCGGGATACTGCTGAGCAGGATTTTCGGCCTGATACGCGACCGGGTCTTCGCGCACTATTTCGGCAGCGGCGACGCGGCCGACGCGTTCAAGGCCGCGTTCAGGATCCCCAATTTTCTGCAGAACCTTTTCGGCGAGGGCGTGCTTTCGGCATCGTTCATCCCGGTGTACGCCGGCCTCATCGCCCGCGGAAAGGAGGAGGAAGCCAATCGCGTCGCGGGATCGATCGCCGCGCTCCTCGCCCTGCTCATGGCCGTTCTCGTGCTGGCCGGGATCGCCGCGACACCGCTTCTGGTGGCCGCAATCGCCCCGGGCTTCGAGGGAGACAAGCGCGACGCCACGGTCGCGATGGTGCGGATACTTTTCCCGGGCGCGGGGCTCCTCGTCATGTCGGCCTGGTGCCTGGGCATACTCAACAGCCACAGGAAGTTTCTGCTCCCATACGCCGCGCCCGTGATCTGGAACACCGCCCTTATCGTCACCATGGCGTTTTTCGGCGGTTCGCACGGCGAATACCCGCTCGCCGTCATTCTGGCCTGGGGATCGGTCGCCGGAAGCGCACTGCAGCTTCTCATCCAGCTGCCCTCGGTGCTGCGCCTTGCCAGGGGCCTCCGCCTGTTTCCCGACATATCCCTGTCGGGCGTGAAAACCGTCGCGGTCAATTTCGTGCCCGTGTTCGTGAGCCGCGGCGTGGTGCAGGTCAGCGCCTTCATCGACGAGCTCCTGGCCAGCCTGCTGCCCACCGGCGCAGTGGCGGCCTTCAGCTATGCGCAGACCCTGTATCTGCTTCCGGTGAGCCTTTTCGGGATGTCGGTCTCGGCTGCCGAACTTCCGGTGATGTCGAGCGCGATCGGCGGGGCCGACGAGGTTGCGGCCCAGCTCAGGGCGCGCCTAAACTCCGGCCTGCGGCGCATCGCTTTTTTCATCGTTCCGTCCGCGGCCGCGTTCCTGGCCTTCGGCGACATCATCGCCGGCGCCATATACCAGACCGGAAAATTCGGCAGGGCAGACGCGGTGTACGTGTGGGCCATACTCGCGGGTTCGGCCGTGGGGCTTCTCGCATCCACCCAGGGCCGTCTGTATTCGTCCGCGTTCTACGCGCTCAGGGACACGCGCACGCCGCTGTATTTCGCACTGGTCCGCGTGGCGCTCACGACCCTGCTCGGATATCTCTGCTCGCAGCGCCTTCCGGGCCTGCTCGGCATCGCGACCCGCTGGGGCGTGGCCGGGCTTACCGCCTCGGCCGGGATCGCCGCCTGGATCGAGTTCTCGCTGCTGCGCAGGGGCCTCGCGCACCGCATAGGCAAAACCGGACTGCGCCCGAAATTTCTCCTGGCGTTGTGGGGGGCCGCGGGCCTCGGCGCGGCCGCCGGCTGGGGCGCGAAGATCGCGATCGGCGATATCCACCCCATCGTCGCAGCGTTTCTGGTGCTCGGCCTCTTCGGCGGGATTTACCTCGCGTGCGCCATGCTCATGAAGATCCCCGAAATCCGGGGCGTGACCGCGCGGCTCGGCCGATTCATCAAAAAATAGCGGCGGACCGAATCCGCCTGCCGGAGGCTCCTTGACCCTCAGCAGAAAATCCGTAATTGCATGGGCCCTGTACGACTGGGCCGATTCCGCGTTCGCCACCACGGTCATGGCCGGCTTCTTTCCAGTTTTCTTCAAGGAGTACTGGTCAGATCCCGGCGCAATGAATGAAAGCACCTTCTACCTCGGCCTGGCGAATTCGGCCGCCTCGGTGATAGTGGCCGCGCTGTCGCCCGTGCTCGGCGCGATAGCCGACCGGGGCTCGGCCAGAAAAAAGTTCCTGATACTCTTCACCTTTCTGGGCGCTGTCATGACCGGGGGCCTGTGGATGCTCGCGCAGGGAGAGTGGCGGATGGCCGTGCTGTTCTACGTATGCGCGTCGGTTGGGTTCGCGGGCGGCAACATCTTCTACGACTCGCTTATCACCGGCGTCGCCGACGAGACGAGGGTGGATTACGTGTCTGCGCTGGGATACGCACTGGGCTATATCGGCGGGGGGCTGCTGTTCCTGGTGAACGTTCTCATGTACCTTTATCCTGGATTTTTCGGCATCGGGAGCAGGGCCATGGCGGTGCGGATTTCATTCCTTTCGGTCGCGGTCTGGTGGGCCGTGTTCTCCCTGCCGCTGTTTTTTTTCGTGAAAGAGCCGGCAGCGGATGAAAAGAGCGGCGCGCGCAGGGCCGTGGTCCAGGGGATCGCCCAGCTTGCGGACACGCTGCGCGACATCAGGCACATGAAGGTCGCGGGGATTTTCCTGGCCGCATACTGGCTGTACATCGACGGGGTCGATACCATTATCAGGATGGCGGTTGATTACGGGAAATCTATCGGATTCGACAGCGCGTCCCTCATCACCGCGCTTCTCATGGTCCAGTTCATCGCCTTCCCGGCCGCCCTTTTATACGGGTTGTTCGCCCGGCGTATAGGCGCCGTTCGCGCGGTCCAGATCGCGATCGCGGGATATTCTCTGATCACGCTGCTCGCCTTTTTCATGCGAGAGAGATGGCATTTCTTCGCCCTTGCGGCCATGATCGGTCTTTTCCAGGGAGGCATCCAGGCCCTGAGCCGGAGCCTGTACACGAGGCTCATACCGCGGGGCAAATCGGCGCAGTTTTTCGGGTTTTACAACATGGTCGGCAAGTTCGCGGCCGTGATCGGCCCGGCGCTCATGGGCACGGTGACCCTGGTTACCGGGAACGCGAGATACGGGATTCTCTCGGTGCTCGCGCTTTTCGTCGCGGGCGGGGTCATCCTCTCGAGGGTCGATTTTACCGAAGGCAGGCGCATCGCCGACAGGTACCTGTGATGCGGCGCGGTACGGTCAACCGGTCTTTCTTCTGAAGAAGCCGACGATTTTTCCCACGATCCCTTTTTTTCTGGGCGGTTCGCTTTTCGGCCTGGCCGGAGCAGGGGGGGGCTGCTTCCTGGCCTGCGAGCCCTGCTTTCGCTGCTGCCCGGTTTTTTTTCTGGCAGGCGCGCCCTGCTTCACTCTGTCGGGATCGAAGTTTTCGCCGTACTTTTTGCTGTAATAGGCAAGCCTGTCTTCGAAGGAGCTTTCTGGTGTCGGGCGCTTTTCCTCCCTCATCGGCTTCGAAGGCCTTTCCTTTCTCCGCGTATGGTCGTCGGAAGCGGCCCTTGATTTTTCGTAGGGACGCGCACCGCCCGCTGCCTTTTCCCGGGGGGCGGGTCTTTCTCCGTCGCGTCTGCGGTCCTCGCGCTTTCTTTTTCTGCCCACGGTCTTGTGGTCGCCGCCTCTTCTGCCTCCGCCGCCGGGTCTGGTTTCATCCTCGATGTGGAGCCGCATTCCCCTGCTCTTGTCGACCTCGAAGAGCTCTTCACCGGGCCATTCGACCGGTATCTTCATGTCGATCAGGCTTTCGATGCCCTCGAGGCCGTACACGAATTTTTCGCAGGCCAGGGATATGGCCTTGCCTGATTTTCCGGCGCGGGCCGTGCGTCCGATGCGGTGCACGTAATTTTCTGAATGTTCGGGCAGGTCATAGTTGATGACCATGTCCAGATCGTCGATGTGAAGGCCCCGGGCCGCGACGTCGGTCGCGATGAGGAACCTGAGCTCCCCCGACTTGATGCGGTTGATCACCGAAAGGCGTTTGCTCTGGGGAAGGTCTCCCATGATGAATTCACAGTTGTAGCCGTTTATTTCGAGACGCTTGGATATCTCCACCGCCTTGTATTTGGTGTTGGTGAAGATGATGGCGTTGCCCGGATTTTCACTCTTCAGTATTCCGAG
>JAKLIV010000138.1 GCA_022709405.1 Spirochaetota bacterium | reverse complement strand
CTGTCAATATATTCACCGGCTATTTTCATGCAGTAATCCATCGCTCCTGAAGAAACGACGATGTCCCTGACGGCCGGCCAGTTTTCCCTGACTGGTTCGGTATGCAGCGACCTCATTTTTGCAGCGAGTCCGGCATCAGCCCCTTCAAGTATGCGAAGAACCGGCAGGGTCACCTTCCCTTCGAGGTAATCGTTTCCCTGATCCTTGCCGGTAATGTCCCGGCTTTCCCGATAATCCAGGGTGTCATCGATGATCTGAAACGCATAGCCGAGGTTCAATCCGTACTCGTAGAAACGCTGTGATTCCTCGGCGTCAAAGCCGGCCTTCAGCGCCCCGAGTTTGGCGCAGGTCGCCATAAACCGGGCCGTTTTCAGTTCAATCGTCCTGAAATAATGCCGGCTGGTGACCGAATCGATTCCCGAATACTGCAGCTGATAGAGTTCGCCCTTGACCATATCACGCGCTCCGGCCACGATCACAGGGAAAAGCCGGATTTCACCGTCATCGACGGCGACATTGAGGGCCTCGGTATACATGAAATCCCCGACGAGCACCGATATCTTGTTTCCCCATTTCTGGGGGACGGTTATCTCGCCGCGGCGGATCAGGGACTGGTCGATTATATCGTCATGGATAAGCGTGGCCGCATGCACGATCTCAGCGGCGGCGGCTATCGGGGTGATGCCTTCGGGGACACTGCCCTTTATTCCGCTCACCAGTATTACCAGGGCCGCGCGGATTTTCTTGCCGCCCCCGACGAACAGATGCAGGGAGCTTTCATCTATGAGTGGAACCCCGGTATGGAGAATTTTTCTTATCTGGTCATCGACCTGGTCAAAGTAAACTCGCAGGGGCCTCAGAATATCGGCGAGGTCATTCTTTCTGTTCATCGGATTCATCAGTCAAAAGTCGAAAGACATTCCCTCTGGGATTCGAATATCTCGAAGACCTTGTCGAGCATGGTTGTCTCGAAGAGGCGGAGAAGGTTTTCATTCACGATCACGAGCTTGATATCTCCCTCGTTGTCCTTTATCATGCGCTTCACGGCCACGAGAACGCCAAGGGCCGAACTGCAGACATGCTTTACATTCATCATATCGATGCATATATTCATTCTTTTTTTAGCGAGGCAATCCTTTAAAACGCCTTCCAGCTCTTCCGATACTTCCTGGTCAACCCTGCCGTCCAGGGTGATTATTTCGATATTATCCTCGAATTTCCTCTTCATACATTCCCCCGTATCCTGATTTTAGGAATATATCCATTAAGGCGTTTGACAATTCCATGACAATGCGGCTTGCTGACGCTGCGATACAACACCGATTTCACGAGGCGCCGGTTAATTAAAATTATACATTATTATGCTTAACCTTGACCAGAGCAATTGCCAGCTTTTTTACTATATACAGGCTTATATATTTTTCAAGCTTTTTATGATTTTACAGTGAGTTTTCATTTGGCTTTTTGACTAAAAAATACTGTTTTCAGACAAATAATCGTTTACCGGATGCCTGATGGAACACGGGCAAGCACCAGCGCAAAGACTCTGGAGCATCCCGCCTCGCGTAGGACGCGGGAACATTCATTGATTGTGGACCCGGTTGTAAATACGTCATCAACAATGATCACGCTTTTCCCATGAAGCCCGCCGCACACGGGCTCATAGCGCCCGATGATATTGATATACCGCTCCCTGACCGAGAGTATCTTCTGTGAACCTGAACCGGGCTTTTCCCTGAGCAGGTCGCGGTACCTGATTCCGGCTCTTGCAGCAATTTTCCTCGCGAGCAGCTCGGACTGGTTGAAGCCCCGCCTCCATTTCTTCTTCTTATTCATGGGAACCGCGGTGATATAATCGACGCCGCTTGCGAACTGCATGGCTTTCACGGCCGCAAGCTCCGCAAGACAGCCCGCGACGCGGGTGTTATTCCCGAATTTCACTGACGATATGATTTTCTTCAATGCGCCTGCATACTCCCCGAGGGCGATTGTCCGGTCCATGTATGTCATTCTCGAGGAGCATATAGGGCAGGAGCTCCCGTTCATGGGCCCGGAGCATACCGGGCAGGGATCATCCGGCTCAGCGATCGATTCCATGCAATTCGCGCATATCCCTTGGGAGGCGTATGAAACCGGAACGCCGCACCCGGCGCATATGTACGGAAAAAGAAGGTCGAGCGTATGATATGCGATTTTTTTCAGGAGCATCATAGCCTGTAGGGGATGGGATCATCGAAGCCGGCCTCGGCGAATCCCATTTTGCGAAGGCGGCAGCTGTCGCATGTTCCGCATGAAACGCCCGAGGCGTCCGGGTCATAGCAGCTGTGGGTGATTGAATAATCGACGCCGAGGCTCATCCCCAAACGAATAATCTCTGACTTCTTGAGGGATATAAGCGGCGTGTGGATGATAAAAGGCGAACCTTCGATCCCCGCCCTTGTTCCCGCGTTCGCCATCGCCGTGAACGATTCGAAGAATGAAGGCCTGCAGTCCGGATACCCGCTGTAATCGACCGCGTTCGCGCCGATGTAGATGTCGCGAGCGCCGATCGACTCCCCGTATGCGAGCGCATAGGAAAGAAAGATGATGTTCCTTGCCGGAACATACGTGTCGGGGATTGAAGCTTCATCGAGGCTCCTGTTCTTCGGGACCCCTGCCGGTGAATTCTTTAAAAGCGCCGACCTGAATACTCCCGAGGGGATGTCGATGAAAACATGATCCGCCGCCCTGAAAAAGAGCGCAATTTTTCGGGCACAACCGATTTCTATTGAATGTCTCTGCCCGTAGCTGAAGGTCATCGCATAGAGATCGAGGCCGTCATTTTTGGCGACAGCGGCCGCCGTGGCCGAATCGAGGCCCCCGCTGAGAAGAATGACCGCTTTCCCGGTTTGTCTTTTCATAAAAATCCGAATCCTGAATGTCCCGGCCTGCTTTTCACCATAAAGCGTCGTTTTCCGGCGTCAGTAGACAAATTTTTTCGATCGAACGCTGATCAGGATGCCCACGCCGATCATGGACATGATGAGATTCGAACCGCCGTAAGAGACGAAGCACAGCGGGAGGCCGGTTACCGGCATGATGCCTATGACCATGCCGATATTGATGAGGATATGGAAAAAGAATATCGCGGTGATCCCGCTCGCCAGCAGTGCGCCGAACTTGTCCTTGGCCTCAAAGGCGATCTGAATGCCCTTGAACACGATCACCGCGAAAAGGCCGAGAATGATGATCGACCCGAAGAAGCCCCACTCCTCGGCGACGACAGAGAAGATGAAGTCCGATGTTTTTTCAGGCAAAAAGCCGAGCTGGGCCTGCGAACCCTGCAGGAACCCCTTGCCGAAAAATCCGCCAGACCCGATGGCTATCTTCGACTGGATGATGTTGTAACCTGATCCGTGCGGGTCGAGGTCCGGATTCAGAAAAACCAGTATCCGTTTTTTCTGGTACGCCTTGAAAAATTTCTGGATGATAACCGAGGATATGAGGCCGATGGAAATCACCGAGCCCGGGATATATATCCGCCTTAAAAATTTTTTCGTCGAAAAGAAATGAAAAACGAAAGCGGCGATTGATACCAGAAGAAGCGCCCCTGATACGATGAACAGGGCATCGAGGTCCTGAAAAAAATCGAGAAGCAAATTCGACCCCTCGCTTCCGATCCACTCCCGGTAGGTCAGGATCATGGGCACGATCAGGGCTATCGCAGCAATCGCTATGATCGAAATCAGGTGTGAAACATCGGCCCCGCCGACGAACAGCATGGTGAACAGGATGGGGATGAATATGACCGCGGTGCCGAAATCGGGCTGCATGAGCACGACGAGCATAGGAACGAGCGTCAAAAGGGCCGGCACCAGCAGCTCCCTGAAATTCTTCACGTCTCGCTCGCGGATTTCGAGATACTTGCCCACAACCAGCACCAGGGAAAGCTTCATGAATTCCGACGGCTGGATCGAAAAGAACCCCAGGTTCAGCCAGGCCCTCGTGTTCCTGACGGGCGTGCCGAAAATCGTGGTGAACACCAGCACGACCATGATGAACCCGAAAATATGGAGCGAGTAATCCCCGAGGTACTGGTAGTTCATGAACGAAAACAGGACCATCAGGATGAAACCGAAAATAAACCATAAAATCTGCTTCTTGAACATGCCGTTGTTGACCTTGTCAACGGCGTCGAAGCCGGCGCTGTAGATCATCAGTATTCCCAGGGAGACGAGAAGTACGACGACCACGACCAGCGTGAAGTCGATTCTGGGGATGCTGTCTCTGCCTATCATTGGAAATAACCCTGGGTGTATAATGTCTGGAATATCCTTTCAGCGACCGGAACCGCAGTAGCCGCTCCGGCGACCCCGTATTCGACCATCACGACAACCGCGACGGCGCTTTCGACGCTTCCGCCGTACGGGCCGTATCCGACGAACCAGGCGTGCTGCGTTGAGTCCGATTTTCTTTTCGATCTCGTCTGGGCTGTTCCGGTTTTTCCCGCAACCGGAACTTTAAGCCAGTTCAGCCTGCCCGATGTTCCGTTTGTGACGCCGAGACGCATGCCCTGCTTGACGACATTGAGGGTGTTTGGCGACAGGGGTATCTCCCGGATTTTTTCGCGCATCTGCTTCCTGATCACCTTCTTGTTGTCCGGCGAAAGGACTTCTTTCAAAAGATACGGCCTGTAGACTATGCCGTTATTGACGAGAGCGGCGATAAAATTCGCCATGCTCATGGGAGTTACGCTCAGGAAACCCTGCCCGATCGACAGGTTGAGCGTGTCACCGTCGAACCATGGCTGTCCGAAGACCTTCATTTTCCAGTTCTTCGTCGGCACAAATCCGTTCACCTCTCCCGGGATGTCGATCCCGCTCTTTTCGTTCAGGCCGAAATACTCTGCGTATTTCAGTATGAACGAAGGCCCCACGACGGCGCCGAGCTGATAAAAGTAAACGCTGCATGACCGGGCTATCGCCCACGTGAGGTCCGAGGTCCCGTGCACCTCGTAACAGTAAAAATCCTTGTCCCTGTATCCCTTTAGCGTGTACTTGCCGGGGCAGTAAAAGGTCTTTTCAGGATATGTCTTTTCGGTCTCAAGCCCGGCTATCGCGGTTACCAGTTTGAACGTCGATGCGGGAGGATACTTGGACTGGATCACCCTGTTTAGAAACGGCCTGTTGGGATCGGTGTTGAGCTCCTTGATGAATTCCGCATTGTCCTTCAGGAGTATCTGGTTTGGGTCGAAATCGGGCTTGCTCAACAGCGCGAGAACCTCTCCCGTCGAGGGTTTGAGCACCACGGCCGACCCGTTCATTCCGGCAAGAGCGTCATAGGCCGCCTGCTGCACCCTGCAGTCGATCGTCAGCACCAGATTGTTGCCGGCTACCGGCCTCAGGCCAACCTCCTCGCCCTCGGTCCGGTTTCGCACATCGACAATTCTCCTGATATAGCCGTCGGCCCCCCTGAGCAGGGCGTCGTACTGCCGCTCGATTCCCGATTTCCCGATCTTCTGGTAATGCTTGTATCCTCGGTTCTTCAGCCCGGCGTACTCCTCCTTGCTGATCGTGCCGATGTATCCGATCAAATGGGCGAAGGTATTGTTATAGTTGTACACCCTGACCGGCGCGTCTTCCCATTCGATTTTCGGAAACAGGTGCTGGTTGGATGCTATGGTGACGATGGTATCGAACGAGACATCCTCCTTCAGAACGATACGCTCCCACGGCGTCACGCTCGCGATGTCCCTGCGGATGCTCTCAGGATCGATCTTGAGAAGCCGTGACACCCTGCCGATGATGGTGTCGAGGTCCTCCTTCGTCGGGTAATTCGCCGGGATCATGGTGATATTGAAGGATGGGCGGCTCGAAACCAGCACCATGTTTTCGCCGTTATAGGAGTAGTTCCGGTCATACATCTCTCCCCGCGATGCGGGAATCGGGATGTAGTTTTCCATGTTAAGACGGGATTTCTGCTTGTAATCGCTTCCGTGAATTATCTGGAGATTGACGAGCTGAAGGATCAGTACAAGAAATATTGCCGCCACTGTCGTGGCGAAAAAATACATCCTGAAACGAAAGGCCTCAAGCATCCTGGCTTTCAGGGATGTCTGCATGTATCAGAAGCCCTCCCTTTCCAGTTCCTTTTCATATACCTTGTCGAACAGTATGAATAGGGCCGGAGCTATCAGGGCATTGTAGAAAGCCTCGGGAAGTATGATATGCAGAACCACGGCGATCGAAGTATGGTGAAAAATATACGCGAGAATGAGCGTCATGATTCCCTTGACAAGCGAAGCTATGAACAATATGAGCGTGATCGATATGATATTGCTCTTGATTATGCTCCTTCCGAACATCCCCGCGACAAACCCCACCGCCATTTTGGGAAACGCGAGAAGGCCAAGCGGCGAATTCGATATCGCATCGTGAAGAAGGCCGCTGATGAACCCGGTCACCTCGCCGTAAAACGAACCGAAGCTGTATGCGAGGTATACCACGAGGATGAACAGGAGATCGGGTTTGACGCCCGCGATGCTTATGACGTCGAACGAAGAATGTCCCTGGATAAGCAGTGAAAGAATTATCAGAACTGCGGTGAATATATAGGGAATTATCATTCTGTGGCCTCGAATATCTGAAGCAGCTCTTTATCGGGTTCTTTTTTTATGATGAAAACGTCTTCGAGATGGTCGAAATCGATGACCGGTTTGACGATTACCTTCTGGTAAGCGCTCGATTCAAGGACTTCGGTCCTGATCACCGTGCCGATACTGAGTCCCGGGGGGAAGACGCCTCCCTGGCCGGAGGTGATTATGGCCTCGCCCGGTTTCACCTGTATGGCGCGGCTTATGTAATCGATCACGCACATGCCCGTGTTCGAGCTCGTTCCGCTGAGCAGCCCGGGAGACCTGTCGTCGATGAGCTTTACCCCGACCCTGATGTCGGATGATATGATCGGCAGAATCCGCGAAATGCTTCCCCTGACCTCCACTATTTTTCCGACAACCGCCTTTTCCTCGCCCTGGAAAGCCACGACCGGCATGTTGATTTTCACGCCGTCATTTTCCCCGCGGTTTATGATAATGGTCCTGAACCAGTTGTCGGGGTTTTTCGCTATTATCGACGCCGGAATGGAATCATACGTCACCCGCGTCCCGAGATCCAGAAGTTTACGAAGGCGTTCGTTCTCATAACGTATCTCATCGAGCTCTTCTGCTATGGACTCGTACTGCTGGAGCTTGGCCCTGGTCTTGCCGAGTTCGTCCCTGAGGTCATTGAGCTCGGTAAATCCCGCCCACAGCCTGCCCGTCCCTCCCTGGATCCCGTCATAGGCCTTCTGAAAGGGGGAAAGAAAAGCGCTGCCTACGCCCTCAAATGTCAGGACAAACGTGCTTGACTGTATCGACAATGACACGATGCAAAAAAGCGTAAAAGCTACGAATGCGACAATATTCCTATTTCTGATGAAAAATTCCACAGCCGCTATTTCAGGTTCGCGCGAAACAGATTTTTAAGCTCTTCGAGAAATTTCCCGGCGCCCAGAACCACGCAGGTGAGCGGGTTTTCGGCCAGGATGACCGGCACGCCCGTCTCCTTGCTGATGAACTTGTCGAGCCCCTTGAGTAGCGACCCGCCGCCGGTCATGACGATTCCGCGTTCGACTATGTCCGCAGAGAGTTCAGGCGGGGTTTTTTCGAGGGCGTGCTTGATCCCGTCGAGGATCTGCTCGACAGGCTCTTTCAGGGCTTTCCTTATTTCAACCGAATCGATTTCAAGGGTGCGGGGAAGGCCGGATATGGCGTCCCTGCCCTTGAGTTCCATGCTCTCGACCTTCTTCTCGGGGAATGCGTTTCCGAGCCTGAATTTCACCTCTTCGGCCATGCGCTCCCCGATCACGAGGTTGTACTGTGTCCGCATGTACTTGATTATGGCCTCGTCGAATTCATCGCCCGCAATGCGGATCGAATCCGCAATGACCATCCCGCCGAGGGAAATGACCGCTATTTCGGTCGTTCCGCCGCCGATGTCGACCACCATATGGCCCGCAGGCTCGTGGATGGGTATATTCGCCCCGATAGCCGCGGCCAGGGCTTCCTCGATCAGAAAAATCTCGCGTGCGCCAGCCTGTTCGGCCGATTCGCGCACCGCCCTCTTTTCAACTTCGGTGATCCCCGATGGAACGCCGATTACGACCCTGGGCCTTACCAGCGTTTTCCGTTTATGTACCTTGGTAATGAAATACCGTATCATCTTTTCAACCGTTTCGAAGTCGGCGATAACGCCGTCCTTCATGGGCCTGATTGCAACTATGTCGCCCGGCGTCCTTCCCAGCATACGCTTGGCCTCGTGGCCGACCGCCAGCACCTTGCCGGTGCTCGTCTGGACCGCGACGACAGAAGGTTCGCTGAGAACTATGCCCTGCCCCTTTACGTGAACCAGCGTGTTGGCCGTTCCCAGGTCGATTCCCATGTCGTTTGAAAACATCCCGTATAAAGAATTGAAAATCATATATCATCTCCTGACTATATCTTCCATATTCGAAAGAAAATAACATTTCCTACTATAAGAACGGGCGTATTTGTCAAGACATTATCTCCCGCTTTGAAGAACTTAATAATTTTATCGCGAAATTACAGAATCCCCAGCAGCCCCCTGATCTCCTTGTTGTTTTTATCGATGGAAAGCAGCTCCATCCAGAGCGCGCGGGCCTTGTCCTTCATCCCCATCGAATAATAATTTCTTCCGATCCATATTCTCGAAGCCAGGTCCTGTTTATCAAGCTCGAGAGCGCCGGTGAAATGAAAAAGAGATTCCCGGTAAAGCGACTGGGAGTAGTAAATTTTCCCCAGGTTGAAATGCGCAAGCTTCAGGATTTCAGTGTCAGACACGGTATCGACGATATCCTTATAGTGCCTGATGGCGCCGGTATATTGCTTCGCCATGTTTTCCGCGGCCGCGAGGAACATCCTGCCGCCCGGGCTGCTGTCGACCTTGCCCTTATGGTTCAGCAACTTGATCCCTTCTTCGGCCCGGTCGTTGAGGATCAGCATCACGGCATAGAAGCGGACATCCTCGGGATTCTTGAAATAATCGTTCCTTTCATCCCTTTCATGTCTGATCAGGGCGAGGATCTGGGACTCCTTGATGAATCCCGTGTAAAAACACGCCCTGGCCAGCAGCATCGCATAGACAGGGTCGAGCTTTTCGGTATCGAGCAGCGCGCCGGCCTTTTTCAGGTAGATAATGGACTTGAGAAAGCAGTTGCGCGCCTCACCGTCCGTCACCCTGAACCTTTCATGAATGAACAAGTCCGTGAAAGTTCTCCCGAGTTCGTGCTCGCCCAGGCTGAAATAGACCCTTCCCGAAAGCAGGAAGGGAAGCACCTCAGTCGGGGATTCGCTCTGGTATGCGGACAGCGAGGACGCAATGGCCGCCAGGACATCCTTTTTTTTCTCCGGATCGGCGATCATCTCGGCGTTCTCGACTTTTTTCTGCAATTTGTTGGAAGTGTATTTCCAGAAAAAAATGTACTGCCTGTTTTCGTATCCGAAATACGCTGCAGCGACAATGAGCGCCAGGATTACAAGCTTCCGCAATCCGCCCTTGTTCTTTTTATGGACCTTGTACCTGTAATACATACCCTGAATAACCGCTTTGAACAATAAACGCCGGCCGAGCCTCAGCCCGCCCGGGACAAAAACGTCCGATATATCTCTGAAACGCCCTGTATATGGCGCACGTTGTCCTGGATGATGAACAGCTTGACCAGCGGGTTGCCCTGAACCCTGGCCGCAATAAAATTTTTTCCGGTCCTGAGATCAGTAATTTTCCTGAAATCATAGTGATACGCCTTGCGCCCCGACTGGAAGTTCAGCCTGTCTTTTTCGACGGTCAGTACGCCGCTTCCGACGCGGCCTATCTTTTTGTACTCCCTGCATGTAGGATCGATTATCCCGGTTTCCCGCGCATAATCGATAATCGATGAACCGTCTTCAAAAAAAACGGACGCAAACTCGATTTTGGAGGAGGCCGCATCGATACCGTCCGAATCGGGCTCCCGTGCGGGCGGGACGACATCGAAATCGTCAAGGTTCAGATTGAGCTCTTCTGAAAAAAGCTCGAGCCTGTCCGTTTCCTCGTCGCCCGAGGGAACACCCTCCCCGGCCGTTACGGGCGAAGCTGCGCCGTATGATGGATACGGTTCATCCCGGAATCCCCCGCGTCTCGATGGCGCGCCGGGTTCTGCCGTCGGCATGGGGCTCCCGCCGCGCGGAAGAATGGCGAGAGCGAGCAGCACAATGCCTGCGGCAAGACAAATCAACGAAATGATGAGGTAAACGGTTCCCATTAATAGATCACGAGCAAGGCCGACAATTGTTCTTTATGCCCGCATACCGGAGCATCGACAAAAACATTACTGGATTTTTAACAGCTCATTCGGGGATGTCAAGTAATATTAATAAATGCGACATAATTTCTTTGCGGCAGGCGGACGTGTTATGCGGGGAATCCGTTCAGCGGCGCAATTCCCACAGTCCGGCCTTCAGGTAACGCTCTTGGCCCCTGAAATCGGCGGACTCGTTGCCGAAATACGCCAGCTTCCACGACCCGGGATGATACGACAGGTATTCGTTTTCGGACACGGAGTGTGAGTTCACGGCGGTGAAAACATATCGGTCGCACAGCCCGGCAGCGGCTTCAAGAGCGCGCGGGTAGTCGTGCTTCACCGAGAAGGTGTTCTTTCTGTTCCTGGAAAAAGTAGGAGGATCGAAAACGACGAGGGAAAAGACTTCCCCCCTTTTTTGCAGTCTCTTCATCCATTGAAGCGCGTCCCCGTATATAAAATCGCGGTCGTCGAACCTGAGGCCGTTGAGCCGGTAATTTGCGGCGGCCTTCTGGAGCACTGCCTTCGAAAGATCGACATTCAGCGACCGGTTCATGCCGTTTTTGAGCGCATGCACGGAAAAAAGGCCCGTATACGAAAAAAGGTTCAGGATCGAACCGCCGGCGGGATACAGGGGAGCAAGGTCCCTTCTGATCTCGCGCATGTCCAGGAAAATGCCCGTGCTCTGGCCTTCCACCAGGTCGACATATGCGGACACGCCGTTCTGCTTCACCGTATAATCCGCCGGGGGCTCGTGTCCCTCGACAAGAACGCTCCTCCTGATGTCGCCGTAGTCGAGGTCTCCCCGCTGGATTGTCCTGTCTTTCAGCAGAAACCCTTCAGGTGAAACGGGGAGCTCCGCTGACGCGCGGATGAGGCCGTCGACTATATCGTTCCGGATTTCGAAGAGGCGGCCTTCGAACAGCTGGACGAGAATATACCTGCCATAGATATCGGCGGCGAGGCCCTCAAATCCGTCTCCCGAGGAATTGAAAAGCCTGAATGAATCGGTGTCCCCGGGCGAAAACAGGTCCGACCTTGCGTCGAAAGCCCTTTTAAACAGATCGGCGAAATTCAAGGCAGCCCTTCAACGATCTGTTTCATCCTCGCTCCGATCGTCGAAAAATCCTTTTTGTCGATAAGTTTTGAATCGACCATGTAAGTCATGCCGCACGAGGCGACCCTCTCGACTCCCAGATATGAAAGATAATTTTTTTCGTTCACCCCTCCCGTTGGCATGAGATGAAACTCCCTCATCCTGA
>JAKLIV010000137.1 GCA_022709405.1 Spirochaetota bacterium | reverse complement strand
TTTTCCTCATCTGAATATTCTGAAAGCTCGTCAATATCGAAATCCGGGCCGAACTCCTGTATATAATAATACTGGGCTATTACGCCCAGAAGCTCGTTACGCGCGTCCTCGGCCTGCTGCTCTTCTGCGAACGCAATTACGACTGGGTCCTCCTTGCCGGTGAGATAGACTTCAAAACCGAACCTGTCATCAGCCTTGTTGACACCGCTGACTGCAGTGATTTTGGCGACAACAAGAGCGATTCCACCGTAATCGACAATTGGCAGCATATCGACACTCCCCATTTTTTTTGGTATGCCGTATGTTACTGCATACCTTCCTGAATCCAACTAAATCAGCATCAAATCAGTTTGGAATTTAACAGAGTGGCAGGAGGCCCCGTATAGTCAAGAGAAAATAATTGAAAATTTCATTCATGGCTGTTTCCACACCTTTCCTATTTAAAATTTTACTTTACAGTGCCCGTTTTTCGTGCTATTAGTATAAAGACAATGATCTTCCCAATGGCTGGTTCCGATGGATTGGAAAACTATAACTTCATTTTACAACAAGAGCCTCAGCAAGCGCGTGCTGATTGTCTGCATTGGCGTGACAACGATTTCTATGATAGTCATCATAATGACCAACTACTTCATCACAAAAAGAAGCATACAGGGTATTATTACCGGTCAGCTTCAGTATAACGTCGATACCCTGCACAACATAGTGGACAACGCCTATGATGATTTCAAGCTCCATCTCGCCGAGATAGCCCGGAACAACAAAACCACGGCAGAGAAACTCTATGCAACAGACGGAAGGTACGCGGTCGATTCTCTCAAGAGGGTGCTTTTATCGCAACAAATCGGCAAAGAAGGATATACCTACTGCTTTGATTCGAACGGGATCGTCCGCATACATCCAAAGCCTGAAATGATCGGCTACAACGGATCAAATCTTGATTTTGTCAAGAAAACGATAAAACTGAAAAACGGCATTATCGAATATCCCTGGGCGAACCCGGGTGAAAAAAAGAAAAGGCCCAAGGTACAGGCATTCACCTATTGCGAACCTCTTGATCTCTATATCTGCGTCACGGCATATCTCGAGGAGTTTATCAACAAATCTGTAAACCTGGGTAAGGACAACAAGACGTCCATCTCGTTTGCAAGCCTTAAAGACCGTATAATTCAGTATAAGATCGGAGAAAACGGATATGCTTATGTCATGAACAGTCAGGGAGACCTCATCGCCCATCCGACGATGGAGGGGCAGAATGTCCTTGAATATGATTACATTAAGGAAATCATCAAAGAAAAAAACGGAATCAATATATATACTTATGAAGGCAAGAAAAAAATTACGGCCTTCAAGTATTTTACCCAGCTTGACTGGTATATCGTCGCCGGCAGTTACTACAATGATTTTTTCGACAGACCGATGCTTCCTCTCAGGATTGCTTCGGCCGTTATGATTATCATCTTTTCCGTTCTTCTATCCTTCATAATATATAAAATCATCGATTCTCAGATTCTCGGGCCCATAAAAAATTCAGAAACGATGGCAGTGGCCATTGCTCAGGGGGACCTGACCACCACTTTTACGTATGACGAGGACAGGGAAGATGAAATCGGCCTCATGATGAAAAGCATGTCCGAAATGAATGGAATAATCCGTACGCTGGTGATGACCCTCGCGGGCAGCACCGAAAAATTGAGTAAAAGCTCGAGCATGATGGATCAGGTCAGCAAAAAAATATCCTCCATGTCTCAGACTCAGGCGGCATCAATGGAGGAGACATCCGCCGCTCTTGAACAGACATCGGCATCGATGGAACAGATCGCCGGAAAAGCGCAGGACCAGTACCAGAGGGTAGACAAGAACGCCGAGCGCATGGCCAATATGGCGAAGGAGGCGCAGAAATCCCTCGACGAGGCCATCAGGGTCACCGAGATGATGAATAAAACGATGGATGACGCCCAGTTGGGAGAGGTTGACCTCAATCGCATGGTCGAGGAAATGCAGAACATCAAGAGCAGCACATCAAAAATTGCGGAGATAATTAAAATCATTTCAGATATATCCGAGCAGGTAAACCTCCTTTCATTGAATGCCGCAATAGAGGCAGCCAGGGCAGGTGACCATGGGAAGGGTTTCGCCGTTGTGGCGGACGAGATATCGAAACTTGCCGAAGAGACCGCCAGCAGCGCGAAAAATATCACGAATCTGGTCAAGGCGGGAAACCAGCAGGTTGATTCGGGAAGTGCGATAGTCAACAGGACGGCACAGACATTCCATCACATTTTCGAGCTCATTCAAACCGTTTCCGGCAGCATGAGCAATTTTTCAGAAACGCTGACATATCTTGCAAAAATTTCCTCTGAAGCGCGCGAGCGCACAGGCGGTATCAAGCAGATTTCCAACGATGTATCGGTCGCATCCCAGGAGCAGATGACGACCAACCGGGAAATATCCAAAACAATAGAAAAGGTCAATGAATCATCACAGGAACTCGTAAACTACGCTGAATCTATCCGAAACTCCTCGAGCGAGATAGCCCAGATATCTGCTGATATTATGGGTCAGCTGAATAAATTCCGTTTTTGATTCCGCAATCGGCTTTCCTTAATATCAGCCGACCATCTCTCCGTCGAGTTTCGAAAACTCCTTGAGCAGTTCTTTCTGGCGCGGTGACAGTTTTTTGGGCACGTTGATATTTATTTTCACGAGTTGATCGCCCCTGCCGTATGAACCGAGATAGGGAATGCCGTTTCCCTTTAGTCTGAAGATCTGACCGTTTTCTGTGCCGGGAGGAATCTTCATGATAACCTTGCTTCCGGAAATCGTCGGAACTTCAATTTCACCTCCCAGGCAAGCCATCGGAAAGGAAACATTGATAAGACTGATGATGTCGTTCCCGTGACGTTCAAAATATTCATGCTTCATCACGTGAATGACCACATACAGGTCGCCGGAAGGCCCCCCGTTCGGTCCCTGTTCACCCTCGCCGGTGATTTTCAGGCGAGAACCGGACTCCACTCCGGCCGGGACCTTTACCGTTATCGTCCGTTTCTTGACCTTGAGACCGGATCCGCCGCATGATTTACATGGAGAGGTAATTACTTTCCCGGATCCCTTGCACTTGTAACAAGTTTGAGTTATTGAGAAAAAACCCTGTGTTTGGCGGATCTGTCCGGTTCCGTTACACACGGAACATACCGAAGGTTTTGTTCCTGCCGCCGATCCAGTTCCGTTGCATTTATCGCACATCTCGTTTCGCGGGACCTCGATCTGGACTTCCTTGCCTGAAGCGGCCTCTTCGAGGGTTATCGAAAGGTCGTACTGGATATCGGAGCCCCTGCGCACGCGCTTCCCCTTGCGCGTACCGAAAGAGGAACCGAAAAATGTGTCAAAAATATCGCCAAAATCAAAATCGCCAAAAATATCCGAAAAATCTGAATAAGCCCTTCTTCCGAAACCGTCAAAGCCGGATACGCCCTCATGGCCGAACCTGTCATACGAGGCCCTTTTTTGCGGATCGCGCAAAACCTCGTAGGCTTCGGTCGCCTCTTTGAATTTTTCTTCGGCTTCAGGATCGCCTTTATTTTTATCAGGATGATATTTCAGCGCGAGTTTCCTGTATGCCTGTTTCAATTCCTGTTCTGTTGCATTCTTCGCAACACCAAGAACTTCATAATAATCTCTTTTTGCCAAAGTATTCCTCACTTGTTCGGAAGAAGGATAAAAATAATATTAATCCCGATTTTCTGTACTTTCCAAAGAAAAAAGATACAACAACATCACTATATAAAAGATTCCATATGTGACCGGCCGGCCATCGACCGGTCACATTGAAAATCCCTATATCAGCGCACTCGCGCTATTTTTTCCCATCATCATCGACCACTTCGTAATCGGCATCATACACCTTCTCTCCCTGCTGGCCTTGCTCGGCATGGCCCTGTTGAGCCGATGATGCGCCGCCGCCTCCCTGGGCCGAAGACTGGGCCTGCTGCCCTGCCTGCTGGTAAATCCTTTCAGCGAACTTGTGCGAGACCTGTTCGAGCTTGGTCCTGGCCGCTTTGATCTGCTCTACATTGTCGCCTTCCATTGCCTTTCTCAGGTTCGAAATTTCGGATTCAATGGCTCCTTTTTCAGCGGCCTCGATCTTGTCATCGTTTTCCCTTATCATTTTCTCAAGGGCATAGATGAACGTATCGGATTCGTTCCTTGCCTCGATGAGCTGTTTGAGCTTTTTATCCTCTGCAGCATGAGCTTCCGCGTCTTTCACCATCTTCTTGATTTCATCATCGGTCAAACCGCTTGATGATTCAATCCTGATTTTCTGCTCTTTCCCTGTACCGAGGTCTTTGGCCGAAACATGGACAATTCCGTTGGCGTCAATATCGAATGTAACCTCTATCTGGGGAACGCCCCTGGGCGCCGGGGGAATGCCTACGAGGTCAAAACGGCCAAGCGTCCTGTTCTGCGAAGCGAGTTCCCGCTCTCCCTGCAATACATGAATGGATACCGCAGGCTGATTGTCGGTTGCGGTCGAGAAAACCTGGCTTTTCCGGGTCGGAATCGTCGTGTTTCTTTCTATGAGACGCGTCATTACTCCTCCCAGAGTCTCGATGCCGAGTGAAAGCGGCGTTACATCCAGAAGGAGAACATCGTGAACGTCGCCTGCCAGCACTCCGCCCTGGATCGCAGCGCCGATGGCAACGACCTCATCGGGATTCACTCCCTTGTGGGGTTCCTTCGCGAAGACTCTCTTGACCAGTTCCTGCACGGCCGGGGTCCTCGTCGATCCTCCGACAAGGATTACCTCGTCGATGTCGCCCGGAGTCATGCCCGCATCCTCGAGTGCGCGGATACAGGGCTCCTTTGTGGATTCGATCAGGTCTTCGACCAGCTGTTCGAATTTGGCTCTGGTAAGCGTCAGGACAAGGTGCTTAGGGCCGTTCTGATCCGCAGTCAGGAACGGAATGTTGATTTCAGTCTGCATTTTGCTCGAGAGTTCGATTTTTGCTTTTTCAGCTGCCTCTTTAAGCCGCTGAAGCGCCATTTTGTCCTTGGAAACGTTGATACCGGTCTGTTTCTTGAATTCATCGATAAGCCAGTCGATTATTCGCTGGTCGAAATCATCACCTCCCAGATGGGTATTACCGTTGGTCGATTTGACCTCGAACACGCCGTCCCCGAGCTCAAGGATGGAAACATCAAAAGTACCGCCGCCTAAATCGTAAACAGCGATTTTTTCGTTGCTTTTCCCCTTGTCGAGACCATAAGCAAGAGCAGCCGCTGTCGGTTCGTTTATGATCCTTTCAACTTCAAGCCCCGCAATCCTGCCTGCATCCTTGGTCGCCTGCCTCTGTGCGTCATTAAAATATGCCGGCACCGTAATAACGGCCTTGGTAACCTTTTCTCCGAGATAATCCTCGGCCGTCTGTTTCATCTTCTGCAAAACCCTGGCGGATATTTCCTGGGGAGAAAAATTTCCGGCAGCCGTTTTCACGGCGACCCCCCCCTTCCCGTCATCGAGCACGTTATATGGTACGGTCCTTATCTCCTCCTGAACTTCGTTATACCTTCGACCCATAAATCTTTTTATAGATCTGATGGTATTTTCGGGATTGGTGATAATCTGGTTCTTGGCAACCTGGCCAACAAGCCTCTCCTCCTTGTCGGTATATGCTACGATAGAAGGAGTGGTCCGCTGCCCTTCTGAATTTTGAATTACAATCGGCTCCCCGCCGCTCATGACAGCGACGCAAGAGTTTGTGGTTCCGAGGTCAATCCCAATTATTTTGCTCATGTTATTCTCCTTAAGAATAGTATTTATATTTCGTTATAATATCCCGGATCAGCAACTGCCGGGAATTTCTCCGTTTTCTTTAAATCCGGTATTATTCGCATCACCCGGCGAATCAATCGAAGCAGCCGGTTTTGCGACTTTTACCTTGGTGCTTCTGACAACCATTTCATCAATTTTAAAACCTTTTTGATATACTTTAACTACCGTGTCGACATTATAATCGTTGCTCATTTCTATCTCAACGGCTTCATGATAATTCGGGTTGAAAGGCTGCCCTATCGCTTCGATTTCAACAACGCCGAACTTCTGAAGTGATTCTTCAATCCTTCTCGATATCATGCTTACACCGTCAATGAATGTCCTGTAACTATCTTTCCCCTGACATTCAATCTGAAGAGCCGCCTCAAACGCCCTGATCAAATCATCGTTAATCAGAATAATCTCGAAAGCGAAATCTTTAATGGCGTATTTCTTCTGCTCTTCTTGAAATTTAATGGTTCTTTTCTTGTAATTCTCAAAGTCAGCCTGTCTTCTTTGAAGAAGGTCTTTAAATGAATCAATTTCATTTTTAATCCGTTCAACTTCTTCGTTTTTCACCCTTAATTCTTCATTAAGCCTGCTGATTTGAGAATCCACAAAGGCACCTTCAGTCGAAGCGGCTTTATCGGATACTCTTCTCAAGTCAAGGCGCCGGTCATCACCGCTTCTACGCTCGACATTCCTCCTTTCATTTTTCCGGCGTTCATCCTTGCCGGCTTCAGCATGGTCGTGATGCGACAACTGATCTGGCTTAACGCCATTCAAGGACTTGTCCCTGTCAGCATCAACGGCTTTTCCTTTTTTATCCATTTAAAACTCCCGATTAAATATTATTGCATGCCTACATCGACATCTTTGTTAAATAATCCGATATTATTCTTCCGGAATAATCCACCAGGGGTACAACCTTCTCATAGTCCATTCTTGTCGGCCCGAGCACTCCGACAGATCCCACTTTTTTATTACCGATCTTGTAAGCTGTCGCCACCATGCTACATCCCGAGACCTTCCCCTCATTGATTTCCTTGCCGATAAGTATCCTCACTCCGTCCTTTTCGAGCATCCTCTCCATGACGTTTTTCAAAATATTTTTTTCTTCAATGACGTTCAAAAGGCTGTTCAGGCGGTCATCTTGCACCATTTCGTTTATCTTCAGAAGGTTTTCAATTCCCTCGACATTCAATTCCGCTTCCCTGCTCTCGGTTAAGGCCAACTCGGCAATATCAAGCGCTATCCCTTTGTTTCTGGTTATCGATTTTTCGGAATGGAGTTTCACCATGATGGTTTCTCTTATCTCATGTATCGAATAACCCGAAAGTTCGCTGCTCAAATACCGCGAACATTCATAGACTTCATCCTGTGTCAGATTAACAGAAAGGGACACCTTTTTCGTCATGACTATCCCGGTGCGGGTGACCAGGATCATCAGTACTTCATTGTTGTCGAGAAGAATCAATTCAATCCGCTTTACGACTGCGAAATCTGCGCGCGGTGTCAGTATCACTCCCGCATACCTTGATACTTGCGCGATCATCCTTACCACAGATGAAAAAAGCTTATCGAGGAGAAGCTCGTTTTTCAAAGCATCTTCATTCACCTCAATACTATCCTTACTGGAAAAATCATAGCTGTCCAGAAGGGAGTTGACGTAAAATCTATATCCAAGGTCTGTAGGGATCCTTCCTGCAGACGTATGAGGCTGCATTAAGAAACCCATATTCTCCAGGTCGAACATGATGTTTCTCATAGTCGCGGGAGAAATGGAAAAGGAATATTTCTGCACAAAGGAACGTGATCCCACCGGTTTACCTGTAGTAATGAATTCATAAACAAGCGCGCCGAGAACTGATTCTTCACGTTCTTCCAGAGGCCTTTCATTAATAAAGTTTTGACTCATAATGAATTCCTTTTATTAGCACTCACTTTTGGAGAGTGCTAATAAATATTAATAAAAAAAAATAAATCAGTCAAGTTAAAAAGACCAATTTATTTTTTTTCTATCAAACAAACCGGAAAGATTACTTATTCTTTTTTTCTTTTTCTATAGATTTATCTTCCGCTTCCAGCGCGAGCCTGGCGGCATCAATGGTATTCTTCAGCTTGGTCGCCTCTTCCTCCTCGCCGAAAATTACATGAATCTTCCTCAAAGCGGCGAGAAGATCGATTGATTTTTTTAAATCCTCACGGGCCTTGCCCGACAGTTCATATTTTGTCCTGTATTGCTTCGCGGCTTCAGTAAGACCTTCCTTGCACATTTCCATAAGGTCCCGCCTGTCATAATAGAACTCCATGCGGGGATCGCGTAATTTTGCAAGGTCCGAAAAGCTGGTGATATTCTTTGTTATTATTGCAACCCTGGATTGAAGTTCAACAAAGGACCATTTCCACTTGGAGCCCTCTCCGACGCTCGATCTCAAATTGAAAAAAATCCTGTGAAGCCTCTGAATGAATTCCAGAATCTGCCTTGGATTCAGATGATTTATGTTTACGAGATAATCGTCATTTTCCCGAAGCGAGCGGTCGATCTGGTTTCCGACGATCTCCTCGATTTCCTGAAGGATTTTATAAAATTCCTTGCGGGCATTGTTTAAAAACGGCTCATTTTTCAATCCGAGCATCTCGACGGACAGATCATTGATTTTAAGACAGCAGTCGATAATATCCATCTGCCTGGTGGCTATTTCAATATTATAGTAGCCGGCGATACGGGGCATCTTTTTCTTTCTGACGAGAATATCCCGGATAACGCCATTGTAATTGTCAACCTGCTTTTTAATATCCTTGATCTCGTCATTATAAGCTGCCTTTTCGGCTTTACTTACCGGCATATCCAGACCTCTGTTAATCCTGAATTTGTCCGAAAAAAATCTATCGAGCTGAAAATCCTCACAAGCCAAGCTATTATTCATTTCGACAGACAGAGCAATAATATTTAGCGCTCCGCACCGGAATGGAATTCATATGCATCCGGCCGAAATGTAATAATATCCGGTAATCATTCTACCATGGCAAGAACGCCGTCTTCAAGCGCATACTGGCATTTTTTTATCACCCGAAAGAGATAAAAATCCTCGCCGGTTATTCCTGATATGTTCATGATGCATTCATCAATCCGCACCGACGAATCCCGGCCGACAAAAAGACGCACGATCAGCTCATCGGATGAAAGAGACTCCCAGGAATGGACGGCATCTTCGAAGCGGATTTCTTTCTTTTCATGGTTTTTTTCCCTGATGAGGCTATTGCGCGCCCGAAAATTGCCGAATATATGATCCATATATCGGGACGGGCCCTTCACCTGATACTCGATCACCGAGATCAGCGCCATGAGAGCGCGGCCGGCTGCAATTTTTCTCATAGAGACCGGCCTTATCCCCTCGGGCAGGCGGGGCGCAAGCCGCTCCAGAATGCCGTCATCAACCGAATCGTAGAGCTCGACATCGCACAGCTCAGATTCGCTTTCTATTCCAAGCGGAACCGGATACCCGGCAGAAATCTTTTCACGTTTGTTGAATCCCTGGGAAAAAGTCAGGGGAAAACCCGCCATTCTCATGCCGCGCTTGAGTATCTCCATATAATCGATGTGCGAAACGAACCTCGCCGGCCCGGTTTTGGAAAACCTGATCCGCACGGTCTCTTTCATCCCGTATCGCAGAGAAAAATCCTTTTTGGCCTCAGCGAAAGCCTCGACGTCAAGCGCCTTCGTTGCGGCAGATTTTCCGGACCGCGCCGGAAGAGAATTCCCGGCCTCTTTTTTCGCCGTTATGGCCTCGAATCCGGTATTAATTATCGACCATGGCAGGACTTCATCCCCGTCCCTGGCGCGCAGCGAGTCCCTCCAACAGGGCAGAAGTTCATTAAGGGTCGATTCCCATTTTTCAGCATGAAAATGCTCGCTCCAGGAATCGAATCTGCATCCGGCCCTGTATGAATTCAGGATGACTCCTCCGAGACGGGTGTCGCCCCTGGCTATCACGCCCTCCAGTATCGAAGAATTGATTTCGTGGTTTTTGATTTTAATATTGCGCGGAAGCCCCCGCTTGACCTTCATTACCGTGTCGGCCAGGTATGCGGCGTCCATCTGGCTCTCCCGCTGAAAGGGGGTGTGCGGTTTCGGCACGAACGGGGACAGGGTGACGTTCAACTCGCATTTCTTTCCGGTGACGCCGATTATTCTTTTCAGCAAAGAAATAATCGACTCAGCCTCGTCCTCTTCGGTGCAGCCGGGCATGCCGATCATGAAATAAAGCTTTATCACGCGCCATCCCCTGTTGAGAAAGAAGCGTGAAAGCTCCAGGATCTCCTCGTCCACGATGTTTTTTCCCGCTCTTTCACGAAGCACCTTCGAGGCGGATTCGACCGCGAATGTGAGCGACGTCTTTCTGACATCGCTGATTTCCTGCGCAACCGGTATCGTTGACATATCGACCCTGAGCGAAGGCAGCGAGATCGAAATCCCCCTTCTCGTAAGATCGGGCAGTATCCGGTTGAGGAGCTCAACGAGCCCGCTGTAATCGCTGATGGAAAGCGAGGACAGCGTCACTTCATTGTAGCCGGTATTGTCCAGAATCATGTCGAGGCGCTCCCCGATATCACCCGGCTTGCAGCTCCTGTACGGCAGGTCATAATAACCGGCGTGGCAGAACTTGCAGAAGTTTTTGCATCCGCGAGCAACCTCGACCACGACCCTTTCCTGGGCGATCCTGATATTGGGGACCAGCGGGCGCACGGGGTCCGAGGGACCGTCAAGCCTGTACGACCTCTTGCGTACGGCCGGTCCATGTACTGATTTCATGGCGGGCCCTTGATAATCGATCCGGTACAGGGCCGGATTCAGCACGCCGGGAATTTCCGAGAGCGCGGATATCTTTTCGCTGCGGCCGAGCCCTTTCCCCTTGCAAACGATCATGGCCGCGAGAATCTCGGTTATGGCCTCCTCGCCGTCGCCGATGAAAATGAGATCGAAAAAATCGAAGGCAGGAAGGGGATTGGACAGCCCCCCTCCCCCGGCAATGACGATCGGATGGCTCTCTCCCCGTTCGAAACGGGTCAGGGGAATACGGCCGAGATCAAGACACTGAAGTACGTTCGTATAGAGAAGCTCATGAGATATATTGAATCCGACAAGGTCGAGCTCATTAATGGGCGTATAAGTCTCGAGCGTGTACAGGGGTATGTCTTCAGCACGAAGTTTTTTTTCAAAGTCGAGATCGACCGGAAAAAATCTTTCGCATGCAGCTCCGGGAACATCGTTGGCTCTGGCGTAAAGAATTTTTATTCCGTTATTCGACATGCCGATTTCATAGAGGTCCGGGTAGGATATCCCCATTCTGAACGTTGCATCGGCCCTGACGACGGAATTCAGTTCGCCGCCGATGTATCGTCCCGGTTTCTGGACGCTGCAAACGGCGCGTTCGACGGTTTTTTTACTCAGTGGGGCCATGTTCATTCCGTTAGTTTCAGCGCACTCATTTTTTCGGCAAGGGAAACGTATTCGCCAAGCGAAAGATCTTCTCCGCGGGCCGAACAGCTTATTCCAAGCGACGAAAGCGCTCCGGCAGCAGCATCCTTCCCGAACGACAGATGGGGTGATCGGGCGAGGGATGTCAACAGCGTTTTTCTGCGTCCCCAGAACGCGGACTTCACGATCAAATGAAAAAGTTCAACTCCACGCGCATCAAGGGGAAGTGTCTTTTTTCTCTCGAGCCTGAGAAACACAGACGATACCTCGGGCCTGGGATAAAAACAGCCTGCCGGGACCCTGAAAAGCTTGCTGGACACGCAATACAGGTTCAGGGAAACCGTC
>JAKLIV010000136.1 GCA_022709405.1 Spirochaetota bacterium | reverse complement strand
TACCTGGCCATGGTCATGGAAAAGCTCCACAAATTCGACGAGGCGGTTTCCTCGCTCGAACAGGCGATCAAGTACAACCCAAAGAGCGCCCGCGCCTACAATTTTCTCGGGTACCTCTACGCAGACAGGAACATGAAAATCGACGAATCCCACAGCCTCATCCTCAAGGCGATCGAGATAGAACCGAATAACGGCGCGTATATCGACTCCCTGGGATGGGTCTATTACCGGAAGGGAAACTTCCCCGAGGCCCTCGAAAAGCTCCTCGAGGCCGAGAGGCTTCTTGCCGAAGAGGAATCGTCCGATCCGTGCGTGTTCGACCATATCGGCGACACCTACCTCAAGCTCGGCGACAAGTCCAGGGCTGTCCAGTACTGGAAAAAATCGGTCGAGCATGAAAGCAACGAGGCCATAGAGAAAAAGATCCGGGACAATTCCGGGCGATAAGCCATTATGAAAGAAATAATTATCCTTTTATTCCTTCCCTTCTTAACGCTGGCCTGCGCCGGGGGCGCAATCCAGAAACCGCTGACCCCGGGCGAAAAGAAAACCGTCGCAGACCTCATGACCGCAGTCGCCGAGATCAACCGCCGGACTCCGGAAACGCTGTCGGCCAACATGGAAATAACCGGCGCGAAGTCCGGCAAAAAATACAAATCCGCGGGGGAGATATCCTTCGACGCGAAAGCCGGCAGGCTGAACCTCGTGCTGTTCGATTTCATATTCAAGGCGCCGTACACAATGCTGTTCAAGACCGGGGACTCGCTGAGCCTGTATTATCCGCTCGAGAAAAAACTCATCCTCACCACTACGCAGAAAATAGAGCCCGGGTTCGTGGCGGGCCTTTCCGTGGACATAAAAACGCTCGTTGATCTGACCTCGGGAAAAATCCCCCTGATTCCCGATTACAGGGCAAGGCAGATGGCGGATTCAGTGAACCCCCGAAGGGCCCTGCTGCTGCTTGAAAACCGCGACTGCTACGAAACGATTTCGTTCATCGACGGCAGGCCGGACAGGATCCTGTTCGTGCGGAAGGAGTCGAAGGAAAAGATCGAAATCTACATGAAAAAATACCACAGTGAAGGCGGCGTTCAGTACTACAGGAACCTGCGCATAATATCGGAAACGCAGAGTATGGATGTAGAGATCGCATTCACGCGCATCTCGATGAACAAGCCGCTGAAGATGAAGACAGAAAAGGACATCAGCCTCCCCAGGGACGTAAATATCGTCAAGCAGTGATCACCAGCTCAGCCGCACCGCGAAAACCCGCACGACCTGCATACCGAGCAGCCTCCTTCGAATTCAAGAGGGCCGTGGCATTCGGGACACACGCCGACCATGACCGTATCGCTGCCCTTGCCGTTGGTCTCGGCGTTTTCTTTCGCCAGGTTCGCGGGATCCGGTTCATGCATCGCCGATTCGGAGCTCAGGTGCCTCTCGAGCGCCTTTGCGACGGCGTCTGCGCAGGAATATATGCGTCCGCCTTTTTCCCATGCCTGGTTGGGGCAGCGCACTCCCTTGAGCTGCTTTATGATCTGGTCCCTGCCGATACCGCTTCTGAGCGACAGGGATATGAGCCTGCTTACGGCCTCGGTCTGGCTCGCTGCGCACCCTCCTCCCTTCCCCATGGTCGCGAAGACCTCGAACAGGCCGTACTGGTCCTCGTTGATGGTCACATACAGGGAGCCGCAGCCGGTGGTCATCTTGCGCGTTGAGCCCCAGGTAACCTCTCCCCTGGGCCTGGGCGCGATCTGTCCGGAGGCGGGGGCCTCTTCCTTTTTGGCCTCGGTTTTTTTCTGAAGAACCTGGTCTTCACGCGAACCGTCACGGTACACGGTCACGCCCTTGCAGCCGAGCCTGTATGCGAGGGTGTAGCATTTTTCGATATCCTCGAGCGTGGCCGAGTGCGGGAAGTTCACGGTCTTCGATACTGCGTTGTCGACGTATTTCTGAAACGCGGCCTGCAGCCTGATATGCCATTCAGGGGCGATGTCGTGCGCGGTCGCGAAAATCTTTCTGAACTCCCCGGGTATCGCGTCAACGCCGGAGGCCGACCCTTTTTCGACGACCGCGTCCATGACCTCGTCGCTGTAGAAGCCGTTCTCACGGGCGATCTCCTCGAACACCGGGTTGGTCTCCACGAGCCTGCTGTTGTCCATGACATTGCGCACGAAGGCGAGGGCGAAAACCGGTTCGACCCCGCTCGATGATCCGGTTATGATGCTTATGGTGCCGGTCGGAGCGATGGTCGTGGTCGTGGCGTTGCGGAGCGGCTTCTCTCCCGCATCCGCGAAATCGGAGATCCCGAAATTCGGGAAAGCGCCGCGCCTGGCCGCAAGGCTGCGGGAGGCCTTTCTGGATTCGTCCTGGATGAACGACATCACCTTTTCGGCTACGCCGATCGCTTCCTCGGAATCATAGGGGATCCGGAGCTTCATCAGCATGTCGGCGAAGCCCATCACGCCGAGGCCGATCTTGCGGTTGGCCCTGGTGTTCTCGGCGATTTCGGGCAGCGGGTACCGGTTGACGTCGATTATATTGTCAAGAAAATGTACTGCGTCGGCGGTGACTTCGGCCAGTGCCTTATAATCGATCTCCCACCCGGCGGCGGATTTCGTGAGGAGCCTGCTCAGGTTGATTGACCCCAGGTTGCACGACTCGTAACCGAGAAGGGGCTGCTCGCCGCACGGATTGGTGCTTTCGATCAGGCCGACTTTCTTCAGGGGATTGCGCCTGTTGATTTCATCGATGAACACGATTCCCGGCTCTCCGTTGAGCCATGCCTTTTCTACGATGAGGTCAAAAAGCTCGCGGGCCTTCACGGTTCTTACGGTCTCGCGGGTGCGGGGATTCTTAAGCTCAAAATCGCCGTCTTCTTCAAGGCGCGCCATGAACTCGTCGGTGATTGCCACGGATATGTTGAAATTGGTCAGGGCGGCCTTGTTCTCCTTGGCCCTGATGAAATCGATGATGTCGGGATGGTCGATATTGAGGATGGCCATGTTGGCCCCGCGGCGAGTTCCACCCTGCTTCACGGTTTCGGTCGCGGCGTTGAATATGTTCATGAACGACACCGGGCCGCTGGAGATGCCGGCCGTTGATTTTACCAGGTCGTTTTTCGGGCGCAGCCTCGAGAAGGAGAAACCAGTGCCGCCGCCGCTCTTGTGGATCAGGGCCATGTTCTTGACCGACTCGAATATCCTGTCCATCGAGTCCTCGACCGGCAGCACGAAGCAGGCCGAAAGCTGGCCCAGGGGCCTGCCCGCGTTCATCAGGGTAGGGCTGTTGGGCATGAACCGGAGCCCGGCCATCATCTCGTAAAACCTGGTCGCGGTGGCGCTGACTTCCGCATCACCGGCGCCGTAATCCGCATCAGCCGAGGCGGCTACCCGGGCAACCCGGAGGAAAAGACCGTCGGGCGTTTCAATGACGTTCCCTTTTTCATCCTTCGCGAGATAGCGCTTCTCGAGGACGATTCTCGCATTATCGGCCAGCTCGGGTTTAGCAGTAGATGATACGGCAATCTTGTTCCAGTCCATGACAGCTCCAGAAAATAATGGTTTCAAAAATACGTCCGGGAATTCAGCATACCAAACATATGATAAGGATGGCGCTTTTTCAAGAGAAAAAAATCAATCCGCGGAGAAAAGTAATTCCCCCGTTTCAGGAAAGGGCCAGGCCGGGCGGACAACCGCGCAGGTTGCCGGAATCAGGCGGGCGCGCCCCTCTCGACCATGTCGTAAAACTCGTGAAACAGGTATTTCGAATCGTGAGGACCGGGTCCCGCTTCGGGGTGGTACTGCACCGAAAACAGTGGCAGCCTGCGATGCCTGAGGCCTTCCACCGTGTTGTCATTGAGGTTGATGTGCGTTATCTCTATATCCTTTCTGTCTTTCAAGGATTCATGATCGACCGCAAACCCGTGGTTCTGTGACGTTATCTCGACCTTGCCGGTACGCAGGTTCTTTACCGGCTGGTTCCCGCCGCGGTGCCCGAACTTCAGCTTGTAGGTCCTGCCCCCGAGGCCGATTCCCATGAGCTGGTGCCCGAGACAGATGCCGAACGCCGGCACCTCCTCTTTGATGATGTTCCTGACCAGGTCGTGAGCGTACGAGACCGCATCCGGGTCTCCCGGCCCGTTTGACAGGAATACGCCCCTGGCTCCGTCGTTCAATACCGTTGAAAGCGGCGTCGTTCCCGGATAAACAGTCACGGAAAAACCGGCGCCGTCAAGAAGGCGCAGTATGTTTCTCTTCACCCCGTAATCGTACACGGCCACTTGAAGCCCATGTCCGTCGCCGTAAGTATAGGGCTCCCTGCATGAAACGCCCGAGGCGAGATCAAGGCCCAGCATCGAGGGATGCGCCTTCAGCCGGTCAACGGCATCTTTGGTGTCGTGAAAAATCCCCGCCCTCATGGCTCCCCGGTCCCTGATGATGAGGGTGAGCTTTCTCGTGTCGACGCCCTCGATTCCCGGGGTCTTTTCGTCTTTCAGATACCGGTCAAGCGAGCGCGTTGCCCTGAAATTTGAATACGACTTGCTGTATTCCTTGACCACGAAGCCGGCGACCTGGACCATTGAAGACTCCACGTCTTCATCGTTTACGCCGTAGTTGCCGATCATGGGATAGGTCATGGCCACGATCTGCCCGTTGTACGAGGGATCGGTCAAAACTTCCTGGTAGCCGCTCATCGACGTGTTGAAAACGGCCTCGCCGATCGTCTCTCCCTCATATCCGAATCCGGTTCCCTCAAAAATGGTCCCGTCTTCGAGGACCAGATATTTTTTGCTCATAGTGCACCCGAATTTTCAATTGTATTTCAATCAACCGCATGCCCGGAATTCCACAGGGGTCCGGAGGGTCATGCAGTCATGCCGGTTTTTACCGTTTCCGGGGGATTCACCCATTGACATGCACCGGCGTATACCGACAAGATACACAAGAAATGAAAATGCATGGCCAATTATTCGCTGCGGCTGTAGAAAAAATCTGATTGTGACTATTTGAATCGACGAATCCTGTCAATATAAATAATCGGGCCGTCGACAATTTTACACATCCATAACATTGCCTTTTTTAATTGACAGGGCCGCCATGGCGTGCTAATCACACCAGCATCATGCACTGGATCCATAAATTTCCCGGAGCGTTCATGAAGAAAATACTGCATCCGGTAATTGCCGTCATCATCATGTTTCACGCGCCCCATGCCCTGGCCCAGGAAAACCAGCCAGCAACGACTGCGCCGCAGGCTGCGCCCGCAGAGCAGACATCAGATGCAAAGCCCGGGGACAATCAGCCCGCGGTCAAAGATGAAAAACCCGTCACGGGCGGGGCGCAGGATAATTCCACCGGACAGGCTGCGCCGCAGCAGGAGATCGTGAAAAAAGACCTTGGCGGCGCCGAGGTCTTCTTCGACATCGCGTCCCTGAACCTGTTCAATTACGGCATCGGCTTCGCGTTCGGCTTCGACCCTTTGATGTACGGATTTTCGGGGATTCTCGGGTACCGGCACCTCAACACGTTCAAGGGCTTTCCCGGCGTCGACGGGGGGACATGTGCGGCCCTCGACCTGTTCCTCGACGCGGGAGCGACCATCGCCTCCCTCGACGGCGAGAGCATCGTGTCGGGATTCGCCTCGCTGACGGTCGCGTCGAACATCCTGTGGTTCAAGTCGCTCGCGCAGGGAAACTTCGACCGCACCGGAAACGGCATATTCATCGGCGCAAAAGCCGAGGCGTCATATTCCAAACTGGGATTCAAGGCCGGATACGGCCCTGCGGTCGGCTGGACGATGATCTATTACAACACCGAAAAAAAGAAGTTCCGCACGACCAATATCGCGCTCTGGTTCTATCCACCGACGATGACGCTCGGGATCAGCGCGACCACCAACTTCTAAGAACCGCCCTCTTTTTCAAAGCGCACCCTGATCGAACCGCCGTGTTTGTCGTCGAAACCCTCGACCTTTGACATGACGCCGACAGGCCCGAGCGCCTTCTTCAGCGCGGCCTCCGGTAGCCACTGGAATGTCGTGCGCCGCATGAACGTGTCGACCGAGGTCCCCGACGAAAAGCGGGCCGCCCCGCCGGTAGGAAGAATGTGGTTCGTGCCGGAGTAATAGTCTCCGACCGCGACCGGCGCGTGCGGCCCCAGAAACAGCGACCCCACGTTCATGATGCGGCCCAGGTAATCGAGCGGATTGTCGACTACGAGCTCCATGTGCTCGGGCCCGTAGATGTTGCTGAACTCGACGGCCTGGTCGATCGATTCGCAGACGAGAATAAGGCCGCCCCTGGCGATCGAGGTTTTCTTTATTGCGTGCCTTCCCTTCCCGGCCGTTATGTCGCGATCGATCTCTTCGGCGACATCGCGCGCGAGCTTCTCCGACGGGGTCACGAGCACCGCAAGCGCCATCTCCTCGTGCTCAGCCTGCGAGAGCAGGTCCCACGCGATCCATTTCGGGTTCGCGTTCCCGTCGGCCACGATCAAAACCTCGCTGGGGCCCGCCATCGAATCGATCTGGATCACGCCCATGCTGAACAGATAGGTCTTGGCCGCAGTCACGAAAATGTTTCCGGGTCCCACGATGATATCGGCCTTGGGAACGGTTTGCGTGCCGAAACCGGCAGCCGCTATGCCCTGCGCGCCGCCGGCCTTGATTATCCTGTTCACCCCCAGGATCCGGCATATGGCGCAGATGACATCGGGCACCTTTCCATCAGAACCCGGAGGGGTGATGACCGAAATACTTTCGCACCCGGCGATCCGGGCCGGTATGACGCCCATGAGCACCGATGACGGATAGGACGCCTTGCCGCCCGGAACGTACATGGCCGCGCTCCCGATCGGCTGGTATGAAACACCGAGGACCGTACCGTCATCCCTCGTGTACCTTATGTCATCCCTGAGCTGGCGGTGGTGGAAATCCTCGATGTTTTCCTTCGCTTCCATGAACGCGTCAATGACCTCGCCCGGCACCGAGCGGTACCCGTTCTCGATTTCCTCTTCTGCGGCCAGCACCGTCGCTGTTTTCACCCGGTCGAATTTCCCGGTGTATTCGATGACCGCTTCGTCGCCCCGCGCACGGACATCGTTGACTATCGGGACCACGGTCTTTATCATGATTTCGCTGAAATCGGACCCGAACCGGTTGAACAGCCCGGATAATTCCTGTTCGGTAAGCTCGCTGAGGTGTTTTATCTTTATCATTTTTTTCCTTCAAACAATGATGGATTTTATCACCCTCCCCCGCCCGTGCGAAGCCTCCCCTTGGGACTCCCTTCAAGGGAGGGGTGTTGACGTGGCCCTGTCTGCTCTCAGAAGGTATTAATCGTCCCGAAATTTTTGCAATAACTTTTTCGGTAGGATTTCAGACAAGCTTCGAGGCCTTCATCTTTCGCAGATATTGGCGCGCGGCAGGGACGTCAAGCGGCTTCGAAAAATAATATCCCTGCCCGTAATCGCATCCGTATTTTTTGAGCACATCCCGGTGCTCATCGACCTCGACGCCCTCCGCCACCACCGTCATTTTCAGGTTATGCGCAAGGTCAATGATCGCACGCACAATCTGCTCGCTCTGCTCGTCGATGTGCATCCACTCGACGAAAGACTTGTCTATCTTGAGCGTGTCCACGGGAAAATGCTGGAGATAACTCAGGGACGAATAGCCGGTCCCGAAATCGTCCATGTAAATACGGTGCTTACCGGCCTTGAGCTTCAGGAGCATCAGGTTGGCTGACTCCATGTCTTCCATGAAGGCGCTTTCAGTTATCTCGAATGCGAGACTTTCGGGAGGAACGCGGTATTCCTCGACGATGCGGAATATGCGTTCGCATAGCTCGTCGAGCACGAACTGCCGGGCGGAGAGGTTCACGTTCACGCGTATCGGCGGGGAGAAAGAAAACTCGTCATCCCATTTCCTGATCTGGCGCGCCGCCTCCTCGACGATCCAGAATCCGAGCGGGCCGATGAGCGGGGTCTTTTCCAGGACCGGAATAAACTCGTCGGGGGGAACGATGCCCTTGTCCGGATGCTCCCAGCGGATCAGGGCTTCGAACCCGGTCAGCCTCTCGCCCGGGAACGAAACCACCGGTTGAAAAAAAAGACGGAAATCTCCGTGCTCATAGGAACGAGCCAGATCTTCGGCCATCGCCGTCTCTTCCGGCGACAGGGCCCCCGGGCTTTCCAGGATGTCGGCGTCGCCGGAAGACATCATCAACGGATATTTTTTTTTCATGATCTCCCGGACAAGCCGGGATTGATGGCGCGAATTTTCAATCGTGGAAAGAAGAAAGGTCACAAGCTTTTCCCTCGTCACTGAAAGATCGTATGAAACGCCGTCCAGTGAAAAGGCAAGGCCGCAGCCCTCGTCCGAGGCCGGCACCGTGAACCGCTTGCGGAGCAGCCCTGACAATTTCGATATCAGGTAATTTCTGGTGCCGGGAGTTTTAATGTGATATGCGACCCCGGCCTTGAGGCATTTCATGTAAAACGCCGCATCGTCCGAAGGGGAAAGAACGGCCACGGGCGCCGACGACGCGGCCGATATCTTCTCCAGCGATTGCATGAAAGCATCGCTATTTTCGGATTCTTCGGCAATGCGGACCATCACGAGGTCAGGAGCGGTTTCTGCAATGGCGGATTCAAAGCGCTCAATCCCGGTTTTGACCACGGAAAAATGACGGGCAAGCTGCCTTTCAATCGAAGATTTTATATGAGGGGCGAAATCGATCATTAATATTTTTTTATTCATTGCTGTTCCGGCCCGGGGAAATGTTCTATCAATTATCGATCATACCCGAAAGAAAGTCAAGATGTGGATTATAGAAGAAAATCCTCCGGCGCGTTGCTGACAGAAAACCCCCTATATTTCAAGGGGGTGGGCGAAGCAGGGGGATTTTTAAAAATCGAACTTATTATTTCTCGAATGAACGGGCGAAGAGGTCCTGAATCGCCAAGGCGGCCTCTCTGGAGAGATAGCGCGTACCCGAGGCGCAGAAAGTCTTGTGTTCGATCACCGGACTATCAGCCTTCCAGGTATTATCTGTCCAGGTAACCCATACATTACGGTCCTGGTCATATACGCTTACCGGGCGATTGAACAACTTCGCGAGCTCGACACCCCAGCCTGTGCCTCCCTTGACCGTGTTGTCGGCCTGGATCCAGCCCACAGAAAAAACCTGGAAACCCCTGTTGACCATGTGATAGATGGACTGAATGACCTTGCGGATTTTCTCCGCCTCGGGAAAGTTCCTTCCCATTCTCCGGGAGACTATTTCCATGCTCACGTCGCCGGAGTCAAGATCGGCCCCGCTAAGAACTATTACGTTTTTTTCCCTATCCGGTTTATGGCCGTCATAAGAAAAAGTCACTTCAGCCACGCCGTATTTTTCGGCCTGCGTCCCGAACTCGGCCTCTGCTCCCCTGAGACCGCCGCTATACAATGTAAAATCAGATGCCTGCGTCATTTGGCTACTCCTGTAATTCAGATGTTCCTGATCCGTAAAAAATTACGTAAAGTGGCCAGAGAAAGTCCAGAGTTGATTTTGTCAATGAAATAATATTCACTTTTCGTGGCACCCGTGCTCATGAGCGCGGCAGCCGATGCCCGAATCCTTGAGATTTCCGGCGAGCCAGGTCTCGGCCACGGTCTTCACGTGCCCCGAGCATCCCCTGACCACGTTTATCCCCTGGCCATTCAGCACATTGACCGCGCCGTCGCCCATATTGCCCGCGAGCATCATGGTCACGCCCATTTGCGCGAGCGTGCCTGCTATGTTCGATTTGCATCCGCAACCGGCGGGCGATTCCACCCTTTCCATTGAGATGATCTCATTCTTTTCGTTCACGGTAAACACCGTAAAATAGGCGCAATGCCCGAAATGGGCGTCGATCCTGTCTTCGTGTGTGGGTAAAGCTATCTTCATAATCCGATCTCCTTGAATCCTGTTATTTCTGCAATGCTTTCGTCTGTCTCGGGCATTCCTCTTCGAGAAACCTGCACGGGCAGTTGCCGGATTTTTCGCATCGCCTGCATCTCTCTGCGCGCGAGTCATCCACCGATACCGACCCTCCCTCGATCCTCAGAATCCTTCCGTTGATAAGCACATCGGCGATCTTGCGGCGTGCCGACTCCACGATCCTTCCGAAGGTCTGGCGCGACACCCCCATCCTCTGAGCGGCGTCCTCCTGGTAGAGTCCGGCATAGTCCGCCAGGCGCACGGCCTCGAACTCGTCCAGGGAAAGCACGACCTCGTCCCCGGGGACGCAGTGTTTGCCCTCAGGGCGGTAACACGCAGCCCCTGGCACCAGCCCTACTTTTCGGCAGCATTTCTTTCTTGACACCTGAACACCCTTTTGCACATAATGGGCATATGCTCAAATCGTGTCAAGAGAAAAAGAAGCGGCATGAAAAAACAGATGGCGCAATTTTTTATGGGCACCTCTAATAATCAGGTTTTTTAATATTTGAAAAATGATAAAACCTGATTATTCCAATAATTGTGCCCACAAGGGAACATCCAAAATGTAATTTATTGAGGTTCCCTTATGATATAATGAGAGAAGGTTCGCAATAGAACAGGACCGGCACCACAGTGGAAAGCATAATACTGGACAGCATAGCCGACGGAGTATTCACCGTTGACATGGATTTCCGCATCACGTCGATGAACCGGGCCGCGGGAGAAATACTGGGGATCCGGGAGCGTGACGCCCTGGGAAAATTGTGCTTCGAGGTGTTCCACGCAAACATCTGCGAGCATTCCTGCGCCCTGAAAGAGACAATGGCCACGGGAAGCAACATCATCAACAAGACAATCTATATTGTGAATTCGAAAGGAGACCGTGTCCCGATCAGCGTGAGCACAGCGCTGCTGAAGAACGAGGGGGGCGAAATAATCGGCGGAGTCGAGACATTCCGCGACCTTACTCCCATCGAAACCCTTCGCAAGGAAATCGAGCTCAAGTACTCTTTCGAGGACATGGTGAGCAAAAACAGGGAAATGAGGGACCTGTTCAGCATACTTCCCGATATCGCGGCAAGCTCCAGCTCGGTACTGGTCGAAGGTCCGAGCGGAACAGGCAAGGAGCTGGTCGCACGGGCGATCCATTCCCTGAGTCCGCGAAAAGCCAATCCGCTCGTCATCATCAACTGCGCGGCGGTTCCCGACAACCTGCTGGAATCCGAGCTCTTCGGCTACAAGACCGGGGCGTTCACCGACGCTAAAAAAGATAAGCCGGGGAAAATATCCCTTGCCGAACGCGGAACGCTTTTTCTCGACGAAATCGGCGACATATCGCCTGCGATCCAGGCCAAACTGCTCAGATTTTTACAGGATAAAACCTATGAGCCTCTCGGCGATAATGTCCCGGTCAAATCGGACGTGCGCATCGTCTCTGCGACCAATAAAACCCTCATCGAAGAAGTCAAAAAAGGGACGTTCAGGGAGGACCTGTTCTACCGGCTCAACGTGATAAACCTCAGGATGCCGTCGCTGTCCGAACGCACCGAGGACATCCCCCTTCTCGTGTCCCATTTCATAAAAAAATACAACATACTGACCGGTAAAAACATCGAAGGGGTGTCTGATGACGTCATGAACATTCTCATGGATTACGATTATCCAGGCAACATCCGGGAGCTTGAGAACATCATCGA
>JAKLIV010000135.1 GCA_022709405.1 Spirochaetota bacterium | reverse complement strand
CGCTCCTAATGCTGACTTTTTCAGGAAATCTTTTCTGGAGATGTTCATTCAGTACTCCTGTTTAAGTGTATATAGAAAAATTGAAATTAAGTATTTAATTGAATAATAAATATAATATTTGCTGTCAATAAAAAAATTAAGTATTTTATAAAAAACTTTAATACCTTCTTTTTATCTAACATTATTGTGATAATAATTCTCGTTTATTTTATTTATAAGGAGGCTTTTTATGTCAAATATCATGCTGCACGGTAATACCATACACTCATCAGGCAGTCTCCCGCTGAAAGGGGAGAAAGCACCGCAATTTTCACTCACAGGCCGGGACCTCAAGGACGTTACGATGGACTCCTTTGCCGGTTCGCGGATTATATTGAATATTTTTCCGAGTCTCGATACGCCTGTCTGCGCCACCTCAGTGCGAAAATTCAATGAAAAGGCGGCCTCGCTGAAGAATACCGTTGTTCTCGCGATATCGAGGGATCTTCCTTTCGCTCATGAGCGTTTCTGCACTGTTGAGGGAGTCGATCGGGTAATCGCGCTTTCAGAATTGCGTAACAGGGATTTCGGCAGGGAATACGGGATTGAAATAATTGACGGCCCGCTCGCCGGACTACTGGCCAGAGCGGTTGTTGTAATTGATGAAAATGGAATGATTATCCATTCCAAGCTGGTGCCTGAAATTGCCCAGGAGCCCGACTATGACGAAGCGCTGTCAGTGCTTTGAGCTTGTGAGACATAAAAATTGCTTGTCAAGTTCGCGGCATAGGCTCTAATGCGTCCATGGACAGGCTCAGTGTTGAAAAAGCGGCGCTCGTTTATTTTTCCCCGCACGGCGCCACGAAAAAGGCCGCAGAGACGGTGGCCGGGGGTATCAGGTCTGCAGGGCTTCACTGCGATTATTTTGACGCATCACGTTTTATCAAAAAGGGCAACGCGTCCGAATTTCATGTTCAGCTTTCATACTATAAAATGATCGTAATCGGCACGCCGGTATATTCCGGTCATGTGCCTGAAGTTTTTCGCGATCTGCTCGAAAAGATACCTTCCCTGGTAGAAAACCAGACCGCCGCGTTTATCACTGCGTACGGCGGCATAAACAGCGGCACGGCTCTTTATGAGCTCGCGTCGATATTTTCCAGGAAGAATTACCGCCTTCTCGGGGGAATAAAGGTCGCGGCCGAGCACTGCCTGATGTTCCAGTCGAAGGATCCCATCAACAGCGGTCGCCCCGGGAATGAAGATATTCAGCCGCTTGTCGCGTTCGGTAAATGCCTCGTCGAGCGTTTGACCAGCAGGGAGCGGATCGGTTACCAGCCAAGAGATTTTATGGATAAATCATTGATCAGGAGAATGACCGGGCCCCTGCAAGGTGCCATGTCCGGCGCCAGGAGCATGCTGCCCGCGATCAATTGGGATGAAGGGCTGTGTACAAGGTGCGGTGATTGCGTTTCGGTCTGTCCGACCGGCAACATCCTGTTCGACGACAAGCTTCGATTTTTTGACCGATGCATCCACTGTTTCGCATGCGTGAGGTTTTGCCCGGAGAGATCGCTGACCGCTCCCCTCGATAAAGGAGAGGAGTTATTACTCAGGATGCGAAACAAGCTGGCGAAGCACGAAAAGGGCGATACCGTCCAGGTGGTGTGACCGCGTGAAGTACCGGCGCCCGCTTTTTCATTTTCAGTGAAAAAGTCATTGCATCCGGGCCATATTTGCATTAATATGGCAAAAAAATGAACCGCAAAATATCCGTTGAATGCCTCAGGTGCGGGAAATGCTGTCTTGCCAATGTGCTGTCGTTTGCCACGGACGCTGATTTCCAGCGCTGGGAAGCCGAAAAAAGAGCCGACATCCTTCATGTTATCGAACACTATCGCCCGGTATGGGCCGGCGACCACCTTATTTCTGTCGATGACGGCCGCTATCTGCATGGTTGCCCTTTTTTGAGCTGGGATGGGGACAGGTGCAAATGCACGATTTACGAGACAAGGCCGGAAGTCTGCGGAAGATACCAGCCGGGCTCGTCGCAGATTTGTCCGCAGTGGCACCGTAATAAGGCTTAATAAGGCCTCCTTCGGGAGCCATTCGCGCCTGACAGAAAATTATTGGCCGGAACATAAAGAAGTTGTCTTTTTTATGATTCAGGGGGATACTTTATCCCGTCACGCGGAACGGAATACGCTGATGCGTTTTCGCCCAGCCTGGAGGATCGTATCATGATAAAAACAATTGCGGGAACAATTCTTGCAGTCGCGGCCGCGGGTTTTATCGCCACAGCCGCCTTTGCGGCGGAGCCGCGAACCCAGGTGCTCATCATTCTTGACGCTTCGGGAAGCATGTGGGGAAAGGCCGGCGACAAGAGTAAAATTGACGCTGCAAAGGATACCCTGATATCAATTGTGAGAGATCTTGCGGACAAGCCCGTTCTCCTGGGGCTGCGGATTTACGGCCATCGGAACAGGAAGTGTACAAATACCGTTCTTGAAGTTCCGGTCGGTCCGGTCGACTTCCAAAAAATCAGGTCGATCGTATTGCCGCTCAGGCCCATGGGAAAAACACCCATAGCGCATTCTCTTCTGAAGGCGGCAGATGATTTCAGAAAAGATATCGGAGGCGAAAAGATAATCATCGTCATCACGGACGGGATCGAAACATGCAGCGGCGATCCGTGCGAGATCGCTTTGAAACATCAGGCCGCGGGAGTCGTGACCAAGGTGCATGTTGTCGGTTTCGGCATGAACGAAAAAGATCTCTCGACTCTTGCATGTGTGGTAAAACCGTCAGGCGGCATTCTCGTCAGCGCGCAGAACCAGGAAGATCTTCATCGCGCATTGAATGGAATTCTTGCCGGATCCGTGCGTAAAAATCTGATCGTGACCGCGACCGATAAAAGCGGGCAGAACGTTTTCATCCGCGTCAGGGTCGCCCGGGAAGGGAAGGACATGACCGAATCAGAGGGCATCGATGTCGGTTTTTACCTTGAGAAAGGGATGTATGATCTGACGGTGAGAAATCAGGCGACAGGAATCGAGGCAATCATGTCCGGTGTAGCTGTCGACGACGAGCATCTCGAAAAAAGGCAGGTGTCTTTCTCAGGTTCAGAGATCGTACTGACCGGAAAAGACACTTCGGGACATGATATCCTCACCCTTGCCGTGGTTCATGATGCTTCCTCCGGAAAGATCGTGGCAATGATGGAAAAGGACACCATGCACCGCATTCCTTTGCCTCCGGGGACCTATGATGTCGAGGTTCAGGATGTGGAAACCAGAAGCAAGGAATGGATCAGAGGCATAGACGTGAAAGATAGCGTTGAAAAGACCCTCATCTTTAAGAGGGGACGGCTCGTGATCAACACCAGAAATACCCGCGGCGCCGCGATCAAGACCAATGTCGAGCTTTCTCCGCAAAGCGGGTCAATGAAAAAAATGACAAGCCCGGGAAAGACCCGTCACGAGTTCATTCTGCCCGAAGGCGTTTTTGACCTGACGGTGAGATACTGGTACAGCAAGGCTGAACAATCGCTCGAAGGCGTGGGTATCGCCGACGGGCAGATTGTAGAAAAAGACGTGATAATCGATACTGATTGACGGTTTGACATGAAAACGCCGTCGCCGGGTGCTTCCCGGCAACGGCGTCTATGATGAGGGCGGTCTATTCGTCCTATTCGTCGCCGTCTCCGGCGTACATTTCCTCGATCTCTTTCGTATATTTTGCCGAAACCACTTTTCTCTTTACCTTCTGCGTTGGAGTGAGCTCTCCAGTCGACTGGGTCCATTCTGCGTCAAGGAGCTTGAATTTACGGATCTGCTCGACTCTGGCGAACTGTGACGTGTACTTGTCGATTTCACCGCGCACAAGCTTGTTGATCTCTTCGTTGGAAATCAGGTCCGCGTGGGAATTGAACGGGATATTCTTGTCTTTCGCCCATTTCTCGATCTCGGGGAATGCCGGTACGACCAGGGCCGAAAGGTACTTGCGTTTGTCGCCGATTATTCCTATCTGCTCGATATATGGCGAGGCCTTGATGCTGTTCTCGAGGTTTTGCGGCGATATGTTTTTACCGCCGGCGGTAACGATGATGTCCTTTATCCTTCCGGTTATTTTCACGCATCCGTCTTCGTCCACTATCGCTATGTCGCCTGTCCTGAAAAAACCGTCCGGGGTGAAGGCCTCGCGCGTGGCCTCTTCGTTCTTGTAGTATCCCGCCATCACCTGCGGACCCCTTATCAGGAGCTCTCCCTCGTCCGATATCTTGATTTCGGTTTCAGGTATCGCCTGGCCTACCGTGCCGGGTTTGATGAACCAGGGCCTGTTGAAGTTCGTGACCGGGGTGGTCTCGGTGAGGCCGAATCCTTCAAGGATCTTGAAACCCATTCCGATGAAAAATTCGGCGTCCGTCTGTGAGAGCGGCGCTCCCCCGGAAATCGCGAAGCGAAGCCTATCCATGCCAAGGGTATGCTTGAGCTTGGAGAACACGAGCTTGTCGGCGAGGTTGTATTTGAAAGCGAAAAAGCCCTTGCGGGGGATGTCCCTGCAGACATGGGGCAGGTTTTTGGCCGCCTGTCTCATGGCGAAGCCGAATATTTTCTTCTTTAAACCCGGAGCCGCCGATACTTTTGAAATGATGCCCGCATGGAGCTTTTCGTAAATTCTGGGCACGCTGATCATCACTGTTGGGCGGATTTCCGTAAAGTTCTCCACAAGCTTGCTTATGTCCTCGGCAAAGGCCGTTTTGGCCCCCGCCCAGATACCGTTGTAAAAGCCCGATGTCCTTTCAAGAGAATGTGAAAGGGGAAGAAAAGATAAAAAGACATCGTCCGGACCGAGCAGGGCTTTTCCCGTTTTGATGTCTTTCATCTCGATCAGCGAGTTGTAGACATTTGAAATGAAGTTATTATGGGTCAGCATGACCCCCTTTGGATTGCCGGTGGTTCCGGAAGTGTATATCAGGGTCGCAAGATCCGAGGGCTGAATTGAGTTCAGGCGCCTGTCGAATTCGTCTTTTGCCTTTTTTGATTCTCCGCGGGCAAGAGCCTCGGCCAGGGTCAGGACGCCTTCGGGCCTGCCGGAAGCTTCATCGAAAACGACGATTCCCTTCATGCCGGGCAGCTTTGACCTGACCTTGAGAACCTTGTTCATATGGTCTTCGGTTCCAGCAAAGCATATTTTTGAATCCGAATTGCTCAGTATGTATTCCGCTTCTTCGGATGAATTGGTGGCGTAGATGGGGACGTCCACTGCGCCGATTGAGTTGATCGCGAGCGCCGCCATGTGCCACTCATACCGGTTCTGGGAAAAAATGGCGACCTTGTCGCCTTTTGCAATACCTTCCGCGATAAGGTAGTATCCCAGGTTATGTACCATATCGTTCATGGCTTTCCATGACACGTCATGCCAGGCCCCGTCTTTCTTGTAGGAAGCATAGGCCTTTTCGCCAAGCTTTTCAGCTTGTTTCTGAAAAACCGCCGCCATTGTTTTTTCCCCGTACTGAGACATGACAACCTCCGTTTGCAGATTCTTATTTTTTTTGCTACACGAACAGACCGCTTCATCCGTTTTCGTGAAAAAAAGGATGTGATAAGAAAAAGATAGAGATGGGTTCATTATTGAACAAAAAAAGAATTCTGTCAAGCAGGATTGCTGTCTTGATGAGGTAAACGAAAAGAGAGCAAGGTTGAGCGCTATTACCTGTTTTTAACGTTCTGTTTGGAATACTTGATCAGGTATACAAGCCTCATGAGTCTTGTTTCGACAGGATTTATCCTGATGCCGCCGCCGAGGAACTCGGTTTCAATGAAGCACTTGCATCCCTTCATCAAAACCTGACAGACCGCGTGGGCTTCGTCGAGGTTTGCGCCCATGCAGAGTGCGCCGCCGCCTGAGAGGAGCACGGCGCTCCGCTTTTTCAATCCCCTTACAACGCTGGCCCTGATGCCGGCGTCGACCGGTTCCGAATAGCGGGCCACCCGGGTCGTGGGCCCCACGATCTGCGCCAGGTCGTCGAGAAGGGGATAGACCGTTTTACCGGCCATGGAGCTCGTCATGGTGTTCGGTTCAACCGTATGGACAATGGCGCCGGTTTCCTTGTATTTCCTGTATACTGCCCGGTGAAGGCTCATGTCTGCAGGAGGGTTGGCCCCTGACGACATCGATCCGCCGGGAATGTCTATGAGAATGACATCCTCGGGCGTGAGGGTGGCGGGAGATTTTCTGCGCGGGGTGATGAGCATCGTATCGCCGATCCTGCAGCTTATCGAACCTTCTGAGCCGGATATAAAATTTTCGTTATAATATGTGCGCGCCCATGAAATAAATTCCGCTCTCGCCTGGTCAAGTTTCATGGTCACCTCTCTGCTACAAGTTTAAGGTAGTAATCGTGCATCGCTTTTTCCGTCACCTTGATACCGGATCCGGACATGCGGATGAAAGCCTTTTCGATAAAAGACCGGGCGGCATCCTCCAGGGTTCCCGCGACGATGAAGGCTTCCTTCATGTCCCTGCCGGCGCATACCGCGCCGTGGTTGGCCATCATGGCTGCTTTGCTTCCCTTGAGCGCGAATGCGGTCGCCCTGGCGAGTTTTCCGGTGCCTGGAAGGCCGTATTCGGCGGTGCGCACGATGCTTCCCAGAATGGCAGAATGTCTGGGGTCCATGCCGGTGATGTCCTTGCGCGCGGCCGCAACCGTTGAGGCGTTCATCTGGTGGGTATGGATGATGGCGTTGACCTCGGGGTACTGCCTGTAAATTTCGGCATGGAGCCCTTTTTCGGAGGATGGTTTGACGCTTCCCCCGTAGCTGAGGTCGCTGATTTTTACAAGCACCATGTCTGCAGCAGTGAGCTCCTCATAGCGCCTTCCGCTCGGCGTTATCACGAAGGTCGAGTCGTCGACCTTCGCGCTTATATTGCCCCATGTGCGTGCCACGAGTCCCGCCTTCACCAGTTCCGCGCAGGCTCTGTGGACCGTTTCTCTCGCCTTATCCAGTGTCATAGCTTCGCCCTCCGATCCGGATCAAACTCCTTCTATGTTCCGGAAAATTCTGTCAAACCCCTTGAGCGCCGTGTCGATTATCGCGTCCGTATCTGCCGCGCTGGTGTAAATCCTGCTGCCGGCAAGGGTCACGATACCCTCGGCCATATATGCTGCTCCCATCTCCTCCATTACTTTTTTGCGCGCCTTGATCTCTTCGAGTTTTGCCGGGATCTGCCATGGCTTGTTCCAGTTGATGTCGAAGAGCATCGTACCTACGGTTTCGAGGTGGCAGACCGATCCCTGGTTGAAGGCAACAAAAGGCAGATTGTATTTCTTGATGAGACCCTGCAGCCCTTTTGTTATGCGGTCACCGGCGCGTCCCGCCTTCTCGGCTGCGTGCGTCTTTTCCATCTCGCAGATGGTGAAATATCCCGCTGCCGAGCTCAAGGGGTTGGCCGACATGGTGCCGCCGACAAGCGCTTTTTTCTGGCCAGCCTCCAGTCCCGCAGCCAGGAACTTCATGAACTCTTTTTTCCCTCCGAGTCCGCCGGCCGAGGGATATCCGCCCGCGACGACCTTGCCGAAAACGGTGAGATCGGGAATAACACCGAAATATCCCTGAGCGCCGCTCGTTCCCATTCTGAAGGCGGTCACGACTTCGTCGAATACGAGGACTGCTCCGTATTTGTCGCAGAGCTCCCTTACTCCACGGTTGAAATCACGGTCAAGAGGCCGGGTTCCGCTTTCGGGGCCTATCGGCTCGATGAGGACCGCTGCTGTTCCGCCGCGGAACTTGTTCCTGCGCAGCTTGCTTTCAAGGGAATTGAGATCATTTGGATAGAATTCCTGGGTGTATTTGAAGCAGTTACGGGGAACGCCGTGGGCCTCGAGGTGTTTGGTCCCCGGGATCCTTATGCCGTATGCGAGCTGGTCGCTCCAGCCGTGGTAGGCGCCGCCCATCTTTAATACATACTTTTTCCCCGTAGCCAGGCGCGCCACTCTGATGGCGGCCATGTCGGCCTCTGTGCCGCTTCCGAGCATCCTGAACATTTCGACTCCCGGCATGAGCTGGGCGATTTTTTCGGCGAGCCTCAGTTCATATTCATGAAACAGGCCTGTCACCGGTCCGGTCGTGTTCAGGAGCTTGATGACTTTGTCGCGTATGACTTTAGGATTGCTGCCAAGAACGGTCGGGCCGCCGCCCTGCAGAAAATCGGTGTATTTGTTTCCGTCAAGGTCGTGAAGATAGGCGCCTTCAGCCTTGGTGAAGACAAGCGGAAACGGATAATTGAACGCCAGGTTATGCTGAACTCCGCCCGGAATATACCGTTTGGCCTCATCGATCATTACCTTGGATTTTTTGCATTTTTCATCATAGTATTTCAGATACTGCGCCATCGCATCTTTTTTGATGGAGCGGATGGGCAGGCTTATCAGCGTGTTCAGCTGCCTCATGACCTGTTTTACATCCGGATATTCGCTTATCGCGAAGCCGGAATTTTTTGTTTTCTCTCTCTGGTTCATTTCATTCCTCCAGGACAATCATATTACAAGATTATTACTAAGGTTCAAGAAATTTATTGCGGGTCGGATATTCCCACATATCGAATTTCATACGGTTTTATTTCCGCTATGTGAGTCTTCCGTTTCCGCGTATTATATGTAATATATCATGAATGCCTTTGTCTTGCCATAATCTGTTTAGTCAGAATTTGGGAAGGGAGCCTTTTTGTAAATAAAAAAGGCCGCCCATGAGGGACGGCCTTTCCGGTACGGCATATTTATGCAATCATTCGCCTTTGAACACCGGCTCGCGCTTGGTAAAAAAAGCGGTCATTCCTTCCTGCATATCCTTGGTGCCGAAAAGCTTGGCCAGCTCTTCGCGTTCGACCTTGAGGTGCTGCTCGGGGGAGATACTCAAACTCATCGACATGATCTTGAGTATCGCCTTGACCGAAAGGGGAGGGCGCTTGGCCAGCTGTGCGCCGAAAGCGACCGCGTCTTCGAGGGTTTTTCCTTCCTCGCAGAGCTTCCCGACAAGTCCGAGCTGGAGAGCCTCTTCGGCTTCAAGCTGCTTTCCAAGGAGCATGAGCTCGAGGGCCTTTTCCCTGCCCAGGAGCCTCGGGTATCTGAGCGTCCCGCCGTATCCGGGCATGATTCCCAGGTTGGTTTCGGTGAGGCCGATGCGGGCACCCTTTTTCATGAACCTGAAATGGCACGCCATGGAGAGCTCGCATCCTCCGCCGAGTGCGTGTCCGTTTATGGCTGCGATCACCGGTTTCGGATAGTCTTCGATCTTGTTCCAGATGTCCTGTCCGCGCTTGAGAAAATCAACCGGACAAAGGCCGCCCATCCCGCTTGAAAGGTCCGCGCCGGAGCAGAAAATCTTGTCGCCCGATCCGGTGACTACGAGCGCCCTGACGTCCTTGTTGTTCTCGTTGGCGTCGAGAATCGTCCTGAAACCTTCGAAAACTTCGTGGCTCAGCTGATTCGCTTTGGGTTTATTGATGGTGAGTATTCCAACATTCTCTTTTTGTTCGAACAATACTGCTGCATCTGACATTGTCGTTCCTCCTTATTTTCATGCGCCGAGAGTCTTGAACGAACCGTCGACGATTTCGGGCTCCGGCTTGAACATGTCGATTTTATACCGCTGATAGAGCGCATTCAGCGCGTCCGTGATCTGCTGCGGCTGCATTCCAGAGGCTAGGGTGAAAGGGCCGGCAAACGCGTTCATTCCATACTTGACGCCGTCGTCGATGTCTTTCCTGGATCCGGCGATTCCTTCTTTAAAAACCTTTACCGCTTCATTGATCTGGATTGACAGGAAATGTATCGGCGATATCTCGGTGGTTTCCTTGCTTGTGTCGATGATCGCCTTTCCGTCTTCCCATTTGTAAATGCCCTGTCCGGTTTTCATGCCAAGCTCTTTTTTCGCGATCTTGTCATGCAGGTATTTCCCCGGCTTGTACTGCGGCGAAAGGGTTTTTTCGTAGTACTCGAGAGTGTGGCAGAAGACATCGAGCCCGACGAAGTCGGCGACTTCAAATGGAGCCATCTTGACTCCCATCTTTTTCATGACAGCGTCGACTTCATTGGGCTGGATTTTACCCTCGTCGAGGATGGCGCTGATAAGGGCCTGGTTGGGTGCGCTGATCCTGTTGACGATGAATCCCGGGCGGTCCTTGAGAACCTTGACCGGAATCTTGTCGATCTTTGTGGATATTTCACACATGAGATTGATATATTCATCTTTGGATTTCTGGCCGTAGATTACTTCGACCAGCTTCATACGGGTGACCGGATTGAAGAAGTGGAGTCCGACAAAACGTTCGGGATTTTTAACCGCCGTGGCGATTTCGGATATGCTCATGGTTGATGTGTTCGTGGCGAGAATGGCGTCTGCCGGAGCAGCTTCGGAAATTTCCTTGAACACCGATTTTTTCAGGTCCATTATTTCAGGGACGGCTTCAATGACAACCTGGACCGACTTGACTGCGTCCTTGTTGGAGGTGGACGTTGACATGCGCTTGTTGAGCACATCGTTCATTGCGTCCTGTGTCATTTTGCCTTTGCCCACGAGGAAGGCCAGGCTTTCTTTTATCTTGGCCATTCCGTTGTCGATGAACTCCTGCTTGATGTCCACCATGACGACATCGTAGCCGGCGACGGCGCATTGCTGAGCTATGCCGTGGCCCATGGCCCCTGAACCGATTACGGCGATTTTTTTTACGTCATTCAAATTCATCATTTCACTCCTTACTATAAGATTATGTACGAGAATAATCCCGGCGGCCTCAAACGGCAACGCCGGGATTAACCTGTATTCTTTTACTTGAGATCTTTGCTCGAAAGACCGAGAACGTTTCTGGCGACGATGAGGTGCTGTATCTGGCCCGTTCCTTCAAAGATGTCCATGATTTTGCTGTCCCTCATCCATTTCTCGGCCAGGTGTTCGCAGGAGAACCCAAGCGGGCCGAGGAGTTCGCAGCATTTCTGCGTGATCATCGTGCCGTATTTTCCGGCTTTGGCTTTGGACATCGAGGCCTCCAGGTTGTTGAATTGCTCGTTGTCTGCCATCCATGCGGCGCGCCATACCAGGAGCCTCATGGCTTCCAGATGGGCTTCCATCATGTAGAACTCTTTTTCGAGTGAGCTCATGTTATTCAGGTTTTTGGAATAGTCAAGGACAAATCCGTTTTCCTGAAGCTTTTCCCTGGTGAAGTCGATCGCCGCGCGGGCTATCCCGGTCGCCATCGAGGCGACGAGGGGCCTGGTGTTGTCGAAGGTTTTCATTACGCCCTTGAATCCTTCGGTCTCGGTCTTGACCTCGGCGCTACCGAGTAGATTGGTCTTCGGGATTCTGCAGTTGTCGAGGACGAACGTACCCGTATCGGAAGCCCGGATACCGAGTTTGTGCTCGAGCTTCTCGAGTTTGAATCCCGGGGTGCCTTTTTCGACAATGAATGACTTGATTCCCGATTTTCCGGCTTTCTTGTCGATGGTCGCCCATACGACGACAACGTCGCATCTTTCGGCGCAGGTGACGAATATTTTTTCTCCATTGAGGACCCATTCATCGCCTTCGAGCTTCGCCGTCGTGGTTATCGAGCCGGAGTCGGATCCCGATCCGGGCTCGGTGATCGCCATTGCCGCCCATTTCTTGCCGTATTTCTCCATCTGCTCGTCGGTTGCAACTGCTGCGATGGCTGCGTTGCCCAGTCCAGCATTTGGTATCGACAGGAGAAGACCGGCATCTCCCCAGCACATTTCCTCGATGGTGACCACCTGGGACAGGTTTGCGCCTCTTTTGGGCTTCGGTTTTTCGTCCG
>JAKLIV010000134.1 GCA_022709405.1 Spirochaetota bacterium | reverse complement strand
TCAAGCTTTTCCACAAGCTGGGCATCGACAAATACGATCCGGTGCTCATGACCAACTACTACTTCATCGATCTTTCGAACGCCGACATGCAGGCCAACTACACTGCTGAAATCGTCGGAAGCGCGATAGTCAAGGAACAGGACACCTATATTCTCAAGCTCAGGCCGATATTCAAGGGCGGACTGTACGGACTGCTGACACTGTATGTGACCAAGGACGCTTTTGTACCCATCAGGATCGATTACCACGACCGGGACAACGTTATATTCAAGTTCATGACCGTGGCCAAGATCATGGAAAAAGACGGCAGGATCGTCCCGGTGCGCTACGACATGATGGATTTGAGGACCGGCACGATGACCATCCTCAGCTTTTTCAGCTTCGATGAAGAGGCGAAATTCGACAGGCAGATATTCAGGCCTGAAAAACTCGGGGAATAGGGTGCCGCAGATTTTCGTCACAGCTTCACGTCTCCGGGACGGGGCGTTCGTTATCAGCGGGGATGATTATCATCACCTTGTCCGGGTCCGCAGGGTCAGGAAAAACGATATCATCAAACTGCGAAGTCAGGAGGGGATGCTTTTCACCGCGAGGGTCGTGGACATCACGGGTGAGGAACTGGTCGCAGAAACTGTCGGCGAGGCACCTGACGGACAAACTGCCGGCGACAGAATCGGACTGGAGCTCGCCGCCTGCGTTCTCAAGGGAAAAAAATTCGATTACGTCATACAGAAATCGACCGAAATCGGCGTCGACCGTATCGTGCCTGTCGTGTCTGAGAGGACCGTGCCCGACCTTTCCGAAAAGGCCGCCGCCAGGCTCCGGCGCTGGGAAAAAATAGCGCTTGAAGCGGCCAAACAGTGCATGAGGGATTCGGTGCCCGATATCCGTGAAATAATCGCCTTCGATGAATACCTGGCCGGGGCCCGCGGCGGCGTAAAGATTCTCGCGCATCCGGGCGCTGAAATCACGTTCAGCGAATTCGCGGCCGCTGCTGAAAAGGACCGGAACGTCAGCGTGCTCGTCGGCCCAGAAGGGGGATTCAGCGACGCCGAGATCGGACGTGCTCTCTCCCTCGGCTGGTCGCCGGTGAGTTTCGGTTTCACGAGCCTCAGGGCCGAGACCGCCTCGCTCGTTATCCCCTCGCTGATCATTTACGAATGGAGCAGGCAATGAACATTAAAGTCAACGGAAGGGACATGTCTTTCACGGGAAACAACCTGGCCGAGCTGATTGACCGGCTGGGCCTGGACCGCGCGAAAGTCGTGGCCGAAAAGAACGGGGAGGCGGTCCACCGCGAGGATGCAGCTTCGACTCCCCTGGTCGAAGGCGACGTGGTCGAGCTCGTGCGTCTGGTCGGGGGAGGGTGAGCATGGACCCCAGGCTTTTCTCCGCTATCGACGCCTCGATCAACCGGGCAATGGAGGGCCTGCGCGTGTGCGAGGACATCCTCCGGTTTTCGCTCAGGGATGCGGCCTTTTCATCGCTGCTGAAAGACATGCGGCACCGGCTGGGTGAAGAGGCCTCGAGGTTTCCCGCGGAGTTTCTTCTTTCTGCGCGCGACGTCGAGGGCGACGGCCAGAGGTTCTACGATACCGAGTCCGAGATGAAAAGGTCCTCGATACCGGATCTGCTCAGAGTCAACTTCCGCCGCGCCATCGAGGCCGTCAGGTCGCTTGAGGAGCTTTCCAAGGCGGTTGACGCTCCGGTAAGGCCCGATTTCCAGCGGATACGTTTTTCGCTGTATTCGCTCGAGAAGGACGTCGTGCTCGCTGCCGTGAAAAATTCAGCCATGGACTCGTTCGCCTGCGCGCTTTACGCCATCGTCGATTCAGCATTCGTCGCCGACGGCGGTCATGCCGCTGCGGCTGCGGCATTCATCGAGGGCGGCGCGCGTATCATACAGCTCAGGATGAAGGGAAGCCCCTCGGGGCAACTGCTGGCCGCCGCGAAGGAATGCGCAGTCGTGTGCCGGGAGCGCGGCGCGCTTTTCATCGTCAACGACCGCCCCGACATAGCGTTATGCGCCGGTGCTCACGGCGTGCATCTCGGCCAGGACGACATTCCCCTGCCCGAGGCCAGGAAGATGCTGCCCGCAGGCATGATCGTCGGGATTTCGACGCATTCGCCCGGGCAGGCGCTCGCCGCATCGGCCCAGGGGCCCGATTACATAGCCATAGGACCGGTTTTCGGCACATCGAGCAAGCACGGCGCGCCGCTCGAGGGGATCGGGACCGGAGTGATTGCCGAAATCAGGCGGAGCGTGTCGGTGCCGATCGTGGCCATAGGAGGGATCGATCCCGGAAACGCAGGCCAGGTGATCGGGGCCGGCGCCGACTCATGCGCCGTCATTTCTTTTCTCTACCGTGACGGCGCGCTGGGGGCAAACTGCGGGGCCGTGGCAGGGGCCATGGCCGCTGCATGGGAAAAAAGGACGTGCCGCGGGCTATGAACCGGGAAGCGCTGGCGGAAATGATAAGGGCCGTGCGCGCCGAGTGGCGCTCGGTGAGAGAGGCCCGGCTCGGGCGCAGGGAATCCCTTTCTGCTGCGGGGATGGATGCGGCTGCGGCGAAAAAAGACAGCGAGTACCGCCGGCTGAAAAAGCGGCAGCGCCGGCTTTCGACCGGGCTCAGACACCTTGAAATGAAAATCAACAGGATAAGGGCGCGCGATGCCGAAGAAGACCGCTGAGATGCTTCTCGCCTTCTGCGACCGGGACGGGAAGGTGTACGACTATCCCGGCATGGAACCGGCCTTCAGGACCGGACGGAGGAGCGTCAGGGTCGACAGGAAAGAACTCATCCCCCTGCCTTATGGGAGCTATCTCTTCTCTCTTGAAGGCCGGTATCCGGTGCGATATGACAGGAAAGGGGATTCTTTCGAAACCGTGACGGGCGACCCTGACGGAAACGAAATCAGGGCGCTCTCGGCGTTTCTTTCATCCGCATATCTCAGGACCTATCTTCCCGCATATACCGAAGCGAAAAACGCGCCCATGCTGTCGCTCTGGGCCTATGCCGGCGCCGTGATCATCGACGGCGAATTTTTCGTGCCGGCCATGCGTATCGACGACGATCCGCGGTCCGATCCCGAAATCCACCAGAACGCCCGCGAGCTCAGGAAAGCCATATTCGCGGTGAAAAAACGCTACCCGGAGAACAGGCTCGTGGGCCAGCTGTCGACCTGCTCCACCGAATACAACTGCCTGTGCGCCAGGAATTTTTTCCTGGGAAGGCACGAGGCGCCGGTGCCGACATCGCCGGCCTGCAACGCCCGGTGCCTGGGCTGCCTGTCGCTCCAGGAGGGGTCCGGGTTTGCGCACTCCCAGCCCAGGCTTGAATTCAGGCCGACCCCGGATGAGATCGCCGAGGTGATCCTCCACCACGTGACCGCGGTCGAGCGGTCGGTCGCCAGTTTCGGCCAGGGTTGCGAAGGCGAGCCGCTGATGCGCGCCCGCGACCTCGCGCGCGCGGTATCGAAGGTAAGGGAAAAGACCGACAGGGGCACGATCAACATCAACACCAATGGCTCAAGGCCAGACATGATCAGAATGCTCTCTTCAGCCGGGGTCGATTCTGTGCGCATCAGCATGAACTCCCCGACGGAAAAATACTACATGCGGTATCACCGGCCGCGCGGGTATTCGTTCGCAGACGTGCTCGGTTCGGTCGAGGCCGCGCTCAAATGCGGTCTGCGGGTCGCGATCAACCTTTTTTTCATGCCCGGTTTCACCGACATGGAGACCGAGGTCGAGGCGCTTCGGGCGTTCCTGAAAAAATTTCCGGTGCACATGATCCAGACCCGGAACCTGAACATCGACCCGGACTTTTATTTCGACAGTATCGGCTTCGAGGAATCCGAGGCCATGGGAATAAGGAAGCTTGTCGGCATGCTGAGGAGGGATTTCCCGGCCGTCGAACTGGGATACTACAACCGCGCCAAAGAAACATACGGAAAAGGAAATACTCTTGACTAATTACGGGATTTATTGCTGATTAAACCCTGTTCAAATTTTTTATTCATGGAGGTCGCCATGGCAGAAAACGTCAAACACGCGCTCGTGCTCATTCACAACTGGGGCGACAACAGCGAGCTGCTCAGCCTGCTCAAGAACAACAAACACTGCGTATCCATATTCCACATCATGGGACGCTACAGCTTTCTCGTCGACGCGAACTTCGACGATTTTGACCAGATTGAAAGGTGGGTCAATCAGCTGAAGTCGCTCAAGCTTTCGTCGGGGGTTCCGGCAATCATCCAGATGCAGACCCAGCGGGTGATAGACGTCCATAAACAGAAAAGCGAATTCGACCTGCAGCAGTATATGAACATTAAGGGGAGGGAGCATTTTTTCGTGCAGATCGATTCCCCCCAGTACGACGAGAGCCTGATCCAGGCCCTGAAGAAGAGCGAGGTTGTCCATTCGGTCCTTCATGTCCAGGGAGAGACCTCGTTTGTCATAGAGGTCATCGTCGACGATTACGACGAATACCGCAAGCTCCTGAAAGGGATCAAGCAGTTCCCCAGCATAACCCACATCGAGACCCAGGAGGTCATCTCCGTGGTGAAATACCGCAATCAGGTCTTTGACGAGAGCGGCAGGCTGGTGTATCCGGCTGATGACAACCGGGAGCTTTTTTCACTTTAGCGACAGGGAGAAGCCGGATGTCGGACAGCGTTCAAAGTCCAGTCGAATACGCCAGGAACGTCGTGGGGAGGGACCCCTTCGCCTCGTTTCTGGGCATCGAGGTCGAGGAGGTTCGGGAGGGATATGCCCGGTGCTCGCTTACGATCAGGCCCGACTACCTCAATGCGGTTGAAAGGGCCCATGGGGCCGCGATTTATTCCATAGCCGACCAGGCTTTCGCCGTAGGGTCAAATTCCATGGGGTCAATGGCCCTTGCGCTGAGCTTTTCCATCAACTACCTCGGGCCGGCGATGGACGGGGAAAAGATATTTTCCGAGGCGACACCGGTAAGCGTGACCAGGAAGATCAGCGTCTGGAATGTCACGGTCAGGGGCAGCCAGGACAGGCTCATTGCCAGCGGCCAGGGGGTGGCCTATCATAAATCCTGAACAGGGGCTGGCCCGGTAAATGAATCCTCTCCCGGCCCGGGTAAATATTTTCTTGACAATGCCGTATCGTCCGCAATGATTATATCCGTGAAAAGCCCGTTCCCGGACATGCGCCGGCTCGACGGCCCTTCAGCCTCATGATTAAGAATCCGGACACGGTTTATATGCAAGGAACGTTACCGGGCCGCGGTAAACGATATGCGAAGGTTGCCCATGAAAAGGATCATCACCGTATTTATTTCTCTTATTTTTATTTCTTCGTGCGACGGTTTTATCGGGAAGAAAAAGATAGAAGAGCTGAAGCAGTACGAATCCCCCGTGTACGTGACCACCCAGGATATAACCGCGGGCGAGAGGTCGCTTCCCAAGGGCACCGCGGTAAAGATCAGGATTCGCACCGACAAGGAGTGGGTCAAGGTCTACGGCTACCCCGCGTCCGGCGATGAGCTTCATTCGAACCAGGTGCTCATTCTGTATCTGTTCAAGGAGGATTTCGAGAAAAACAGGTTCAACGAGGAATTATTCAAATCAAAACTGGATGAGCGGATTAAAAAAGCACAATAAATTAAGGAAAGGTGATTTATGTTTCATGGAGTTTTTACCGCACTGATAACTCCTTTCAAGGACGGGTCGATCGACTATAACGCTCTGGGCCGCATAATAGAGATGCAGATATCGGGCGGTGTCGACGGCATCGTGCCCATGGGAACGACCGGAGAATCCCCGACCGTGACGTTCGACGAACACAAGGAATTCATAAAGAAAGTCGTGGAGCTGGTCAGGGGCAGGGTCAAGGTCGTGGCGGGCACCGGCGCCAATTCGACCGATGAGGCGATCTACCTTTCCAGGGACGCGGAGGAATCGGGAGTCGACGGCCTTTTACAGGTGCTGCCGTATTACAACAAGCCGACGCAGCGCGGCCTTATCGCTCATTTCGAGAAGATAGCGGCATCGGTGCGCATACCGCTGATGATCTACAATATTCCCGGAAGAACGGGAATCAACCTCGATCCGGAAAGCTTTCTCGAGCTGACCAGAAGAAGCCCGAACATCGTTTCGATCAAGGAGGCGTCGGGCGACATCAACCAGATGATGAGAATCATCGAGCTCTGCGGCGACCGGATAACCCTTCTTTCCGGGGACGACAACCTGCTTCTCCCGGTGCTCGGCATCGGCGGCAGGGGCGTAGTTTCGGTGCTTTCGAACCTCGTGCCCGCCGACGTGAAAAAAGTCATCACGTTGTTTGAGGAAGGCAATCTCGCACAGTGCCGCAAGCTCTTTTACCGGCTTTTGCCGCTGTGCAGGGCTATGTTTTACGAGACCAACCCGGGGCCGGTCAAGGCCGCGATGGCGATGCTCGGGCACTGCTCGCCCGACCTCAGGCTGCCGCTGTATCAGCTTGCCGACGGCAACAGGGAGAAACTCGCCAAGGCGCTGCGCGACTACGGTCTTTTATAGGAACAGGTATATTGCATGAAGATCGGAATTTGCGGCATCTGCGGAAGAATGGGCCAGGAAATCCTGTCGATCGCGGCGAGGAGGGGCCATACCCTTGCGGCCGCTTTTGACGCTCCTTCGGCGCCGATGTTCGGGAAAAAGGCCGGAGAGCTGATCCGCAATGACGAAATCTCTGCGGTCATCGAAGAAATGTCGCCTGAAGGGGTCGCCCGGTGCGAAGTCGTAGTCGATTTTTCGTCGCCTAAGGCGACCATGAAGCTTCTCGGCCTGTGCGTCAAGGAGAAGAAACCCCTGGTCGTCGGCACCACCGGATTGTCGGATTCGGAGCGCGCCGAAATCGAGAGCGCCGGGGCAGTGATACCGGTCCTCCTGTCTCCCAACATGTCGGTCGGCGTGAACCTCCTGTTCAAGCTCACCGAGATCGCCTCTGCGGCGCTTACGACCGGTTTTGACGTGGAGATATTCGAGGCCCACCACCGTCTCAAGAAGGACGCGCCGTCCGGGACAGCGAAAAAGCTGCTCGAAATCGTGAAGGCATCGAACAGCGCCCTCTCTTCAGCACAGGAAATTTCGGGCCGGGAGGGCGTTCCGGGCGAGAGGACCGACAATGAAATCGGCATTTTCGCCATGCGGGGCGGCGATATCGTCGGCGAGCATACGGTTTTCTATGTGGGCATGGGAGAGCGCATCGAGCTGACCCACCGGGCCTCCAACCGAAGCATTCTGGCGTCGGGCGCCGTCCGCGCCATGGAGTGGCTGGGCGGCAGGCTCCCCGGATCATACAACATGTTCGACGTTCTGGGTTTTAAATGACCGAGGAAAAAGACAGATCAGCCGATTCCCGCGAGGGACTTCAAGAGGTTTCGGAAAACCCTTACGATCCTGAAAAGAGGAAGCCGGAGGACATTGTCCGGCTTTTTTATATTCACAACAATCCGCTGATTCCGGTCGTATCAAGGCGCAATGTGCTCATCGGCATATTGAAGAAGGATGACGTTATAGCCGAGCTGAGCGACATCGAGCGGGTCGATAAGCTTTCGATTGACGGATTCATAACCTCCCTTGCGAAAAAGATGACCTTCGAAGAGCTTCTTCCTTACGGGGAAAACAGGGAATTCGCAGTCATAAACATTTTCGGCGAGCTGCAGGGCTCCTGGCCGCGGCTCAGGCTTTTCTCTGCTGTCGAGAACCAGGGCGGGAAAGAGGATGTAAAAGACCTCGATCAGGACGTAGCCGAGCAGAAAGACCAGCAGATTCTCGAGTGGATCATCTATCTCGTGCTTGAGCATATCCCCCGCGGGCTCTATGCGGTCAACAAAAAAGGCAAGACCATCTTTTTCAACAGCCATTTCGAGGAGATGATCGAAACGGCTTTGCAGAAACCTCTCGAACCGGAATTCATCGAAAGCGCGTTCAAGGACGCCGGGAAAAACGAAATGGTGACCGGCCCCAGGGGCGACGAGATATGCTTTTACAACAGGGAGCTCGGCCTGTATTATGAAAAGATACCCATGATCAATAAAAAGAAGACGGTGGGATACCTTGTCTTCACGCTGAGGGAGTCCGAGGTGAAGCCCGGACTGAAAATCCCCGGTGTCGATATCAGGGGGATGGCGCTGAGCGAGATGCTCGAAGCCTTCGAGCGCTCGGTTATCGTGGAGCTCCTCAATGATATGGCCGACCAGAAGATGGTGGCGGACGCGCTCAAGGTAAGCAGAAAAGCGCTTCAGGGAAAAATAGCAAAGCACGGTATTCATGCCGGCGAAGAGTGATTTTACATAATTGTTTTTACTGAAAAAAAATGTTGAAATTATTTTTTATTGGTATATATTGAAAATGTATTAAAAATCAAATCCTGGTTGTAACTCCATATTTTTTCTTGACGTAAACAATATAATTTCTGATAGTGTCGCTAACTTAAGAGAAGCCTGTTATTCTACCACCTTTTTTCTTGACTGATAGGTTAATAGCAACACTGTAATCGAAGCAGAACTTCCCCCTAAAATTATTTAGCATTGTGAACAGGGGGATAAAATAATTAATGTAAATTAAGGGTAATGTATGACAAGTACAATTGAGCCTGCAGGGTCTGTAGAAAAAGCCAAAAACGATGCAGACACGGAAGTAACCAAAGAAAAAAGCGGGTCCAAAAACGGGAACGGAAACGGCAATATCCAGGCGAGCGAAACCAAGATCGATCTCGCCGAGCTTAAATCGAAGAAGATCAACGAGCTGGTCGCGATCGCGAAGGAAATGGGGCTCGAGAGGGTGTCCGGCCTTAAGAAACAGGACCTGATATTCGAGATACTCAAGACCCAGACCGAGGCGCGGGGCCTGATCTTTTCGAGCGGCGTGCTCGAAATATTGAGCGACGGCTATGGCTTTTTGCGCTCGCCGAATTACAACTACCTTCCCGGCCCTGACGACATATACGTTTCGCCGTCACAGATCAGGCTCTTCGGCCTCAAGACCGGCGACTCGATCGCGGGACAGATCAGGCCCCCGAAGGACAACGAGAGGTTTTTCGCCCTGCTCAGGATCGAGGCTGTAAACTTCGAAAACCCCGACAATCTCCAGAAAAGGGTATTTTTTGACAACCTGACTCCGCTGTATCCCGATTCGCGCATAGTTCTCGAAACCGACGCCCAGAACGTCGAGATGCGCATCGTGAACATCATGACCCCGGTGGGCAAGGGACAGCGCGCCCTGATCGTCGCACCGCCGAGAACCGGTAAAACCATCCTTTTACAGAAAATCGCCAATGCGGTCACCACGAACCATCCCGAGGTTTTTCTCATCGTGCTTCTTATCGACGAGCGCCCCGAGGAGGTCACCGACATGCAGCGCTCGGTCAACGGCGAGGTGGTGTCCTCCACCTTCGACGAGCCGGCGAGCAGGCACGTGCAGGTGGCCGAAATGGTGCTCGAAAAGGCCAAGAGGCTCGTCGAGCGCAAGATGGACGTCGTGATCCTGCTCGACTCGATCACGAGGCTCGCGCGGGCGTACAACCAGGTCGTGCCCACGAGCGGCAAGATACTTTCCGGAGGCGTGGACTCCAACGCGCTCCACAGGCCCAAGCGCTTTTTCGGCGCGGCCCGCAACATCGAGGAGGGCGGCAGCCTCACGATCCTCGCCACGGCCCTGATCGACACGGGTAGCAGGATGGACGAGGTCATTTTCGAGGAGTTCAAGGGCACCGGCAACAGTGAAATTCATCTTGACAGAAAACTGGCGGACAGAAGAATATACCCCGCCATCGATATTAATAAATCGGGCACCAGAAAGGAGGAGCTGCTTCTGGACGAGGAAGAACTCGCGAAGCTCTGGGTCCTCCGCAAGGCCCTGGCGTCAATGAGCGCCACCGAGGCCATGGAGCTTCTCGTCGAAAAGATGAGGGCGACCAAAAACAACAAGGCCTTCTTCAAGGCCATGAACTCTTGAGACAGCAATTAAAGGAGCATATACATGAAAGAAGGAATCCATCCCCAGTACGTCGACACGGTGATCAAGTGCGCATGCGGCGCCGAGATCAAGACCCGTTCCACGGTCAAGGACCTGCACGTTGAGATCTGCTCGAACTGCCATCCCTTCTATACCAAGAAGCAGAAGCTGATCGACTCTGCCGGCCGCGTGGAGAAATTCAAGAAGAAATACAAGATCGACTGATTTTCGGATCGGCGCATCCTGTTTTTATAACGCAGACCCCCCTGCACGCTGTGGAGGGGGGTTGTTTTATTGTATGGCAATTCTTTCGGCGGCAAGCAGTGGCATTCCTTTCAACAAAACCGTCATTGCGAGGTGCGACAGCACCGTGGCAATCCTTTGGCTGATCTTTAGCGGTCGCCGAGGCGCAGATTCGACCCCCTCCCATCCTCCCAGTCGAAGCGTTTAAAACATCCTTTTCTGCTTCGACACAGAGCCATCCTGGCTCTATCCTTGATAAGGGGCAAGCGGCATGGATGCCGCAGTGGCCGACACCATCAGGATGTCCTGTCCTGTGTCGGCAGGCATCCATCCTGAATGCACTCGATTGCGAACAAGGCCGCTCTCGGCCATCCATGGCCTACGCGGCATCATTACATCCTGTAAAAGTGATGTTCAAAAAGCAATCGATTGAGGTGACTGAGCGAAGCGAAGTCGGTGGGGGTTAAAAACCTTCTCGTTCTTTGCGCCGTTGCGTGAAAATTTTATAGCTTTGACTTCGCGTGCTCCGCGCCACCGCGTGAACCTATCCCATCTTTATCTCCCTGTCCCCTGAACTTACATTTCTTTCATCTTTTATCTTTATCCGCGTACTCTGGGTTTCTGCGGCAAATTTTTGATCAATCGGAAAAATCGCGCGCCTTGCCATACCCGCGACACCGCCGACGCTGACCAGCGATACCAGTATCATGACGCCTCCGGAAATAATCCTTACCGTGACCGCTTCCGAAAGGATGATCGCTCCCATGAGTATGGCGAACAGGATGCGGCTCGTTGACACGAGCGCGCCGTCTGCGGCGTTGATGTAGCGGTATCCTGCCGTTATGAAGAGCTGGCCGAGCACCGAGAGCGCGGTGGCCGCTATGCAATAGGCGAGCACCGTTCCCCTCGGCACGACGAAAAACGGGGCGGCGAACGCGAGGTTCACGACCGTGCCGAAAGCCATGAGGTAGAAAAGGATGATGTAGGATTCGTCGTATTTCCTCGCCTCGCGAAGCGTGGTAATGGCGAAGCCCGCGACTATCCCCGAGGCCAGGCCCAGCATGTCTCCCGGATTGATACCTGAGCCGATAATGCCTGATGCGTCCGGGACCACCACGAAGTAAACACCGACCATGGTAAGCAGCAGGTACAGGTAATACGCCGGCGTCGTCTTTTCGCGGTTGATGAACGGGGCCAGGAGAAAGACGAACAGGGGATAGGTCATGTTGAGGATGTTGACCTTGGTCACGGTCGAGAACTGGATGCCCATGAAGAAGAAAATGACCGCGAAGGTGTTGAACAGGGAGCGCAGCACAACGAATTTTTTGTTCGCGGGGACGAGGGTCTTGCCGGTCGCGGCCACGTAGACGGCGACGAGGACGAACCCGGCCGCGAACCGGAAGAAGCTGAGCTCGATGGCCGGCACCTTCGACGAGGAGGTTATGAGCTTGACGAAAACGGTCGCGAGCGCGAAAGAGAATTCTGCCCCGAGGAGCATGAGGATTCCCCTGGCTACGCTCCTGTTTAACGGGGTTTGGGCGCCTGCCTGATGAGGGTCCGCGTCGTTCATGGACCGGTCAGGCTGCGGCGCT
>JAKLIV010000133.1 GCA_022709405.1 Spirochaetota bacterium | reverse complement strand
GGACGCGACAAGGGACGCGACATCTACCGCGACGCCGGGACTCATGCGGCCCTTTTCGTCCGGAGGCGACACGGCGATGACGGCAATGTCGATGTCGAGCACGTTTCGCGCGAAAATCCTGGGAATGTCGAGTATGCCGGCCGGGATATAGTCGAACGTGCCGTAGCATATTTCCCTGGAGAGGCTCTCGCCGATATGGAAGGTCTTTAGCCTGAAATGCAGGAGATCGCACGAATCAGGCGAGAGGAACGAACCCATGGTCATGAGCTGCACCAGTTCGAGGTCCATGACGTTCATCTTGTTGGAGCTGATCAGCGCATCGATTGCGCACAGCGGCGAAGCAGGCTCGCTGCTCAGGAATATCCTGTTGCCCGGCCTGATCGTGTCAAGGAAACCCTCAGGCGAAATGACCTTATCTTTGTAACTGCCGGCCTTTTTCATGCCGCGTCCTCCGGCCAAAAAATCGGATTCAGTCTCCTGAGTTTACATTCCCGCGGCCGGCCTGTCAACAGGATAAAAGATCCCCTCAAAGCTTTATAATGAGCTTGCCGTCAAAAGCCTCGATTTCATAGGATTTAACCGGCCCGCGGCCGGGGCCCGAAATTTTTTCGCCGGAATAATCATAGGCGGCCTTCATGACGCTGCAGCACTGGATCGTATTGGCGCCCGACACCGGGTCAAGACGACGGCCCATGTGCCTGCACCTGTTCGAAAAGGCGTGGAACCTTCCGTCCTCTCCGTTGACGACCAGTATCCTGTCGGGGAGCCCCCTGCCCTCGAAGCGCGCCGCGCCGCCGGTAAACGAAAGCTCCCTCGTCCTTTCCAGGTTGATGACGAGAACCGAGCCGTCATAGGTCCATGAATCCTTCTCGAACGGCGCCCCGGTGGCCGGAACGCCCAGTATCCGCCGGATGATCGAAGGCCTGTTGTTGTTCACGGACACCCCCTGTTCTATTCTATCATTCGTGCTCGCCTGCGTTTGTGCGGATACACCACGTCGCTCGAATCCACGAGTTCGAGCTCCCGCCTGTCGACCGGCTCGGCGTATGATATGAGCGTATCGGCCTCCTTGACCGTGAAATACACGCTCTTGCTGACGTCCTTCCATTCACCCTTTTCAGGTATCTTGCGGAGCACGAGCATGCTGCCGGCCGTCACCCCGTCGAAAAGCCCGAGGTTGACGATGACGCCCTGCTCTTTCAGGTTGAGCACCCTGCCGGTATAGGGGATGAAGTCGTAAATCCGCCTGGACAGGCGCAGGCACAGCGAGGCAAGAGCGTCCCTGCCAGATTCGGAAATGGAGACCGTGTTGATTATCACGCCCCTCCTGAAATCCATCAGGTTGCATTCGACCGAAATAGACTTGCCGTCCTCTCTGCACGACCCGTACAGGACGTAATCCACCTGCTGGCAGTCACCGTCACTGATCTTGCGCGTCAGGTCCTCGAGCGCCTGCTCAAAGTCGCGCGTCGCCGAATATCCCGCGACCGCGCTGCGCCGCGCCCGTATCCCCACGGGGCGCTGCCTTCCAATCTGGCCGAGGGTAAAGGTGAGCGAATCCGCCAGAACCGGGCCGATATCGGCGTGAACCGAGACCGGGTCTGCATCGAAATCGAACACGAGCAGCGCAGGCACGTCCCGCGGCGGCTCCTCGGAGGAATACCCCTCGCGGTGGTACAGGTCGTTTCTTCTCTTGATGATCTCGACGGCGAGCCTCTCCTCGTATCTGGTCTGCGGGAAAAGCCTGTTCATGTCCTTGAGCTCGTTCACGTAAAACACCTTGTAGCCGAGCACATCGTAATAACGCATGAGCCTCTCGCGGGCGTCGCGGTTCATGGGATTCACGAGCAGCGCCCTTCGGAGGTACATGACCGCCTCGTCAGGAAGGTTCGCACGCTCCCTCACGACCGCAGCCTGGAACTCCTCGCCGCCGAAAAGAACCCTCGCGGGATGGCCGATCTCGAAGTCCCTGAACACCAGGAAGTCCTCGGTGCGCGCGCGGAGCACGGGGTCAGAGGGTGATTTCTTGTACGCCTGCAGAAACGCCTCGAGCGCCTCGTTGGGGCTGCCCGCCCTGTCGCGCGCCACCGCAAGATTGTAGAGCACCGAAGGGCCGGGATGCAGGGAATAGGCCTTCTGGTAATGGGCCGCGGCCTCCGGATAACGCTCCTGCATCAGGAGGATGGTGCCCATGAGCTTGTTCGCGCGGTAGCTGTCGGGCCTGATCGACAGGGCCTTGTTCAGGGAATCGATCGCCTCGGACACCGCGCCTCCGCGGCCCTTGCTCATGAACTCCCGCATCAGGATCGAGGCATAGGCGATGTAACCCTCGGGGTTGTCGCTTCCGGAATCTATCGCGCGAAGCGCGTATTTGCGGGCCTCGTCGAACCGCGAGGCCGAGCTCTTGATGTCGGCCATCAGGAGAAGCGAATCCACGTGGTACGGATTGATGCGGAAAATCGACTCGATCTTGCGCTCGGCCCAGATCTCCCTGCCCATAAGGCGGTACAGGTACGCGATGCCGTAATGGGCCTCGAGATCCTCCCCGGAAACATCGAGCGCCCTGTTGAAATAATCGAGCGCCTGCTTCTTTTTGCCCAGGCCCAGAAGCGAAAGGCCCATGCCGGTCAGGGCCCTGCCCGACCTCCCGTTCAGCTTGAGCGCGTCGGCGAAAAGCTTCGCGGCGTCGTCATAGGCCTCTGTTTTATAGTAGCAGTACCCGAGCCCGGTCAGCGCGTCAAGGTATCGCGGGTTTTTATTGAGCGCGTTCTTGAAGTTCAGGATTGCCCTGAAGTGATCGCCCTTTTCGAGGTACTTCCACCCGTCCCTGGTCGATGAAACCGCGTTCTTGTTACCGGTCTGCGCCGGGGCGAGAAACGCGATCATCATGACCGCAGCGAGTATCGAGTTTTTCATTGCGCGTTTATTCATGTCAAATCCCGTCATTCTTTTCTTTAAGACAGCTACAGAGTATTCCAAACCCCCACCGACTTCGCTTCGCTCAGTCACCTCCCCCTTGGCAAGGGGGAGGATGGGAGGGGGTCGGAGAAGAATCTCCTCTTTGTCTCCGTTGCAGTCTTTTCTCTTTACCTCTATCAAGTTTGGCGATCGAACAAATCCAGATCGTTCACCATGACCCCGTCGACCAGGCCCGTGCCGGCAAGACGCTTGAGCGTCTCCGCATCCTTCGCCACCCAGGGATACACCTTCATGCCGCACGACCTTGCCTGGCGCGCCTGGCCCTCGTCGAAGGCGTCCACCGACGGATGCACCGAATGGCAGCCCAGAATCTCGGCCTCACGATTGAACGAAAGCCACAGGCTGTCGTACAGCATGCCGGTCTTGACCGCCGGCTCGATCCGCTTGATCTCTTCGAGCGAGAAATGGTCAAAGGACGACACCACGGCGCCGCCGATGAAACCAGTCTTTTTCAGCAGGGTCGCCACCGCGGCCTCGATGCCCGGGTAGTGCGACGGAAGATTCTTTATCTCGATGTTGAGCATGGCCCTGCCCCGCACGAGCTCGATGACGTCTATGAGCAGGGGGATTTCGCATGGCCCCAGACCGGGAAATTTGAAACTGTAGTCGAATTCTCTCAGGGCCGAGAGATCCATGTCCCCGACGCGGCCTTTACCGTTCGAGGTGCGGTCGATGAAATCGTCGTGGATCACGACGAGCTCGCGGTCCCGGGTGAGGTGCACGTCGAGCTCGATCATGTGCGCGCCCGCTTCGAGCGCGGCCCGGAACGCCGGCATGGTGTTTTCAGGGTATTTTTCGGAATAGCCCCGGTGCGCGATTTTCAGGATATCCGACATAACACCGAAAAGACAACAGTTTTGCTATTTCGTCAACCACTATTCGGGGCAAAAAAAGCCCCTCCTGCGCGGGAAGGGGCTTTGTGGTAAAACCTATGATCTTCTGAAAGATTCACTCTGCATCGACCAGTGTGCCTTCCCAAACGTCATCGAGCTTTTGCCAGACCTCAACATATTTATCTGCAACGCCTATTGCAGTATCGAATACAACCAGATATGACTCACCGGCTTCGAGCTGATAAGATGCACTGAAAGAAGCCTGAGCTTCAAGTGGGCCAGCACCATCGGGATCATACAGTAAAGCACCGTCCGATGCTCCGAAATCACAACCGGCTGCATCAAGATCATCTGTATTTAACATGCTGAATGTTGCCGTAAAAAGTCCTGCTGGCAAATCAACCGGGGTATAATCTCCCTCAGTTGCCCCAGCAAAAAATTTATCATCAGCCTGCAAAGGGATCAATCCTTCTGAAGCGCAGGGAGCGGTGCCTGTCCACAATGTTACAAGGTCAGTATCTCCACTTATTGCCTGATCTACTTTAACAATCCAATCGGATTGGTTATGGATTGCCATGTGAATTTTATTATCAGATTTGCTGTCACCACCGCCATCATCGCACGACATGACCGGCATGACGAGCGCCATTGCGCAAAAAAACATTACAATTTTTTTCATGATTAAATCTCCTAAAAACTTTTTTTGAATTATTAATTAATAATTCCAAAAAACCAAAATCATTTTTTCTGGTTTCCTGATATTATAAAACCTGTTATGCGGTAATAACCTGTTTTCACCGCGGGCCCCTTCTCCCGTCGCGCAACAGAATTCAGGGCGTGAATCTACGAAGAAAATATTAATGATCGCCCGAAGTGTCAATTATTATTCCCGATATTTTTGCCGATGAGAAAAAAAATTAATTGCAATAATGCTCCAAACGCGCATTATCATTCATCATGAAGATCACATCCGACATCTTCGAAGTCGGCGGGCCCTCCCTCTCGCATCCGTCGGACGCAGCGGTATACATGATATTGTCAGAGGGGGAAACCGCACTCATCGACGCCGGTACCGGCGGCGCGACGCAGCGCATCCTGAAAAACATGAAGATGTGCGGGGCGCAGCCTGAAAAAACGCGGCAGCTCTTCCTGACACACTGCCACTACGACCATACCGGCGGCGCGGCAGAGATCAGGGAGCACACCGGGTGCCGCATCATCGCCCACGAGCTCGACGCGCGCTATCTCGAAGCGGGCGACTCCGAGGTTACCGCGGCTTCGTGGTACGGCTCGTTCATGCAGCCGCTTTCGGTCGACGTGAAGGTCTCCGAAAAAAAGCGGACGTTCACCGTGGGCGGACTACAGATCGATTTCGTCCACACTCCCGGGCATTCGCCGGGATCGTCGGCGCTCACGGTGCGCTCGGACGGGCTGCTCGTGCTCTTCGGCCAGGACGTGCACGGCCCGCTCAACGACTCCCTGCTCTCGAACCGGAACGATTACATCCGCTCGCTCGAATTTCTCATCTCCCTCGAGGCCGACATCCTGTGCGAGGGCCACTTCGGCGTGTACCACGGAAAAGACGAGGTCAGGGACTTCATCGAGTCGTTCCTGTAGAATTTCCCGTAAAACGCAATTGACACGTGACGAAAGCATCCATATTATGTCATGCCGATCACATACGGTATTCACATGAAGCAAAAAAAATCCATACACTGCGATACGATAAAAACCGGACCTTCAGCGCGTTCATCAGACGAAAAATCTTACACCAAAGGATGGAAAAGACCGCGTAAGATGATCAGACTGAAATCAGAAAAATCGGCGCTCGATTTTCTTTTAGAAGAACGTAACTGCAGATGAACGGGAAAATAATCACATCCACGAGGGAAATCAACCGCAGGCCCTGGCTCGCGGCCCTGATGTCGCTCGCGGTCCCCGGTCTCGGCCAGCTGTACAACGGCGCCGCCGCCAGGGCGCTCGCCTTCACCCTGCTTCGCGCCCTGCCGCTGTGGGTGTTCCCCTTTTACGCGATGCTCGCGGCGCCGTCGTCGATCACGGCGGGATTCATCGCCGCGCATATCGCTGTTCTCGCCGTAACCGCAGCGTCGGCCCTTGACGCGGCATTGTTCGCAAAACGAAATCGTTCAATTATTCCGGCGCGGTACAACGGGCTTGCAGCATACATCCTGTACGCGCTTACTGCGGCCGCGCTCTACGCAGCATCGTCCGCGGCGCTGTACGCATATTTCGTCCCGGCAATCGCGGGCGATTCATCGCGCAGCCCGGTCGCTGCGAAAGGAGACCTGCTGGTCACGAACAGGCTGGCTTCGAAAAATTATTCGCCCGGCGACAGCGTCTCGCTCGCTGACGGGTCGGTGTGGCGGATTATCGCGACCGGGACTGACCGCGTGGTCGTCTACAACGGGATATTCGTGATCAACGGCGAGCCCCTGAAGCGCTCGGTCCCCGACGACGCCGACTCGAGCGGCCTTTATTTCGCATCGCCCGAAAACATCTACATCGAGGAAAACCGCGGCGTGCGCTATGCTGTCGAGCAGGACATGGACGCCCCGGTGAACAAGGGAATGATCAAAATAGCGATTACAAAGGAGCAGCTTCTCCTGGCGCGCGACCTGCGGATCGAGAAGGGATGGCACCGGGTCATCCGCAGAGACGATATCCAGGGACGGGTTGAGGTACTCTTGCCTTTTTCAGCAATACCCGAAATTATCCTGCCGTCATTCGGTAACGCACAGTAATCATCGAGTAATACAATTCACAGCGCAAAAACTGCATAAACTCCATTCAGCATCGTCGGTTTCCAAATAACAGGCCGCCGTAACTATTTTTACTTGACTGCATCGGCATGCATCATAGAATATTTTTAAAATTGAAAACAGGTGAGGATTCGCATCATGAAGAAATTTACCATGACCGCGATGGCCCTGTTGTTTGCGGTCTGCGCGGGCTGCGACGACACGACCTTCGACAAGGACAATATCGCGAGAATAAAGCACCGGTATACCTACGATGTTGCAAGCACCGGAGAATTGACAGTAGAGATCGGCGACGAGGATGACCCGATTTACTATGCATTTTCCGGAGCCCCTTACGCCAATTACGAGGAGTCAGGCTATGTCGAGACAACCTCGGAATATCCAAGGCGCACGCTGCAGTTCAGGGTCAAAAAAATGTCCGGCGGCGGCGAGACGATCACGGCACGAATTTTTGTCGATAATCTCGAGGTCGAGAGCGGTTCGACAAGCACCGCAGAAGGTGAAATCAACATCTACTATACGATCGAAGACGCTTACTGAAAAAAGAAAACAATAAAAAGGCCCTGAAAAAGGGCCTTTTTTATCTATCTCCCGGGCTGTTATTCGCTGACTTCAGTCATCCTGAAACCTTCCCAGTTATCATCGACTTTCAGCCATATCGCATGATAATCTGTTGCTGAATACGCTTCGTCAAAGACGACAAGATACGTGCTGCCCGCTTCCAGATCATAGGTCGGCTGAACCTCTTTTCCGGTAAAGCCGGGAGCTATCACGTCATCCAATGAGCTGTCGCCGAAATCGCATTCTGTAGTACCATCATCGGATACTACGCTGTACCACGCGGTGAACCTGCCTGCAGGAAGGTCGACGGTGGTGTAATCATCATCAGCTTCATTGTAAAAAATGTATGCATCGTCAGGATTCAACGGGATGATCCCGTTAGTACCGCCGCAAGTTTTTGTATCATCCCATAGATCAACCAGATTCGTCGATCCGACTGTCGCTCCTTTGACTTTTACAAGATAATCCGTCTTGTTGTGGATCGCCATCCTGATCTTTTTTTCTTTTTCACTGCTCCCGTCGTCGCACGCGACAGTCAGGGCCATGACCGCCATGGCCAGCATGAGTACAATACCTTTTTTCATAAGCTTCTCCTTTACATTGATTTTTTACCTGTTTTTCTCCTGTTGTATCAATGTTAAGAAGAATTTTTATCTGCTTTCTCCTGTTGTATCCTCCGTCAGAACGAATACTGGAACTCGATGATGCCGAGGTTCTTGATCACGCCGATCTTGTCGGCGAACACGAACCCGACCGTGGTGCGCACGCCGTCGGTGATGCGCCAGTCGAAATTCACGTTCACGATATAGTCGACCGCGTTCCATTCGGGGCTGGCGCTCAGGGCCCAGCGGACGCCGATGTCGAAGTTCTTCTGCTGCAGAAAGCTCCGCTGGATCAGGCCCGAAATGAGCCATTTATACTCGTAGCGCTCGTCGAAGCCGTCCATCATGTAGTTGTTCGGCATGAGATTGTTGTTGTCCATGGGGTCGGTCGTGCTTCTCATGCCGTGTTCCTCGGTGTAGTTGATGACCCAGTGCTGGCCCACGTACAGGCCCAGGTAGATGTCGGCGCCGATGTTGGTCGATTCGACACCGACGAGGTATTTCACGTACGAGTTGCGGTGGTCGTCGCGGACTCCTTTAAAGTCGTCGGTCATGAACAGCGCGGTCGACGATTTCAGGGTTACCTTGTCCTTGATGTCATAGGCGAGGTCCAGGGTCGGGATCATTATCCTCCGGTACACGAGATATGCCTCGACCGTGCCGTAGTCGGGGCTGAACAGGCCGGATCCGCCGCTGTCCCTTATTTCATACACGACCTCCGAATCCGGGAGGTCGTCGAAACCGTACAGGAACGCCACGCCGTACTTGAAATTGCTGCCGATAAGTCCCGAAATCCGCGCCGCATATTCGCAGTTTTTGATGTTCATGTCGGGCCGCACCACCTTCGGCACGACCGAAAAATATTCGGTGTGCCCCTTGTCTATGATGTCTTTTTTGGGAAGCTGGGAAGGCTGAAAAATCGGAATCCACACAAGCTCGAGCTTCTGGTTGACGAAAAAGAAGTTTAACGCAAGGGCCGTGTTCGCCATGCGGGAGTCCTCGAACACCGAGCTCGTCGTCGCGTAGTTCCAGGGGGTGAGGATGTCGGTGGGCGCTTCGATCCCCTCGATCTCTCCCCAGGTGATGATCTGGTGGCCGGCCCTGATCGACATCCATTTTGCAGGATACAGGTCAAGATACGCTTCAACGAACCTGATAAATGGAACCGCTTCGAGGTATGATCCCACGTTATAAAGGTCATCCTGGACCTGCTCGATGTTCAGCGTGTTTAATTCAAAGTTCACCGCCGAGTACAGGTGCGCAATGTCCATTGCATACCCCTCGAGCTGGAGCTGCAGAATGACGCCTGATTTCCTGAAGTCGATGTCCTTGTTGAAATAGTTATCAGTTTTTTCGCCCACGATATTCGTCCTCACGAAACCATGCAGTGCAAAATCGATTTTTTTATTCTGCTCTTTTTGCAATTCTTCGCCGCTCACCCTGGCCGAATCGTCGGCGAGGTCCTCGATGCCGGCCGCATTCAGGCCGCACAGCCCGCCCGCAGACATGACAAGGATCAGGATCATAAGCCACACGCATCTTTTCATCACTAATCTCCTAAAAACCGGGTATTTCTCCAAAACCTGTTTCAACCTGTCCATAACAGGGCCGGGCGCATTCCGGCCCCACTCTAAGATAGCCACAGAGGCACAGAGAGTATTTCAAACCCCCTCCGACTTCGCTTTGCTCAGTCACCTCCCCCTTAGCAAGGGGGAGGATGGGTGGGGGTCGTAGAAGAATTAACTCTGTGTCCTCGGTGTCTCCGTGGCAAATCCCCTATACTGTTAATTTATGCTTACCACCACTTCTGGGTAAGATACTGCTCGGTGAAGATGTCGGTGCGCACGTTCGCGTCGCCCTCGAACTTCAGGTTCTTGAGCTCGAGTATCGTCCTGGACCCGGTCTGCACGTTCTTCATCTCGATGCCCGTGGTAAAGAACACGGTCTCGCCTTTCACGTTGGTTGCGGTGAGGAACGATTGCAGGGACAGCACCTTGAACTTCTTCATATCCTCGTCGTAATAGTCGAGGCGCAGGGTCAGGAACGACCTGTCATTGACGGGATAAAGGTAGCCGACCTTGCGGCCGTAGCCGGTTTCGCTTTTTATGGTTGCGTCCTTTGGCAGGGCCTCGACGACCAGGCACTCGAATTCCTTTCCCTTGAAGCTCACCTTCTCCTTGCCAAGCAGCTTGTAGTTGCACTCCGAGATGTCCGGATAGCCCATGTCGTTGACGAAAAAGTCGCTGCCGAAAAACGACGTTTTCTTGGAAGCGCCCGCGACCTTCTTGGCCTTGCGGATGCCGCGGATGTACACGAATTTCTGGTCGGGCCTGTTCTTGTAGTTGTAGGCCATGTACGCGTTGCCGCGCTCGTCGGCCGGCTCCTTCATGTACGAAATCGAATTTTCGACTTCCTCGGGCGTTCCCTGGTTCGCGATGTACTGGGCCACGATGAGCTCCTTCTTGAACTTGAGCTTGCCGTCGCTGCCGTAGATGTTGAGAACGGTCTCGCCCTTCATCTTCTGGAACTTGGGCTGCTGGTCGTTCATGACCGACAGCCGGGTGCCCTCCTCGGCGTCGGTTGCCGTAAACGCGGACACACAAAAGGCCATGACCGCCATAAAAACCATTGCTGTTTTCAATTGTTTCATAAAATCCCCCGGGGTTTTGCTTATTCTTTATTTTTATTCCGGGTTTTAAACCCGGACTGTTTCATGAGAAATTCAGGCTTCAGCCAGTTCAAGAGCGCGGGGAGCGTGGTCAGCGCCGCCGTCGCGGCCAGTATCATGGCGAGCGCCACCATGAGGCCGGATGTCGAGAGCATCTTGAAAGTCGACAGCATGAGCACGCCGAAACCGAGGCCCACGGAAAGCGAGCTCACCACGATAGACCTTCCGGTGGAATTCAGCGTGTTGAAATAGGCGTTCTGAAAATCATTGCCCTTGTCCCTGTACTCGATCTTGAAGCGCTCCACGAAGTGGATCGAGTAGTCGATACCCGCGCCTATTGCTATTGAAGCGATGAGGACGGTGCTGTAGTTGATTGGAAAATCGTACCATCCCATTATGCCCAGATTGATGAGGACCGTCATCGTTATGGGGACAATGCACATCAGCCCGCCGAGGAAAGAACGCAGCATGAACACGCAGCACAGGAACACCACTCCCAGGGTAAGCACGATGGACTGTATCTGCTGGGTGAAAAGCATGTGGTTCATGGTCATGTTGATCGCCGGAAGTCCCGACACCACGATCTTCTCGACATAGGGGTCGTTTTCCGGAAAATACTGCTTCGCCATACCCAGAAAGGCGTCGTTGAACTTTTTCAGGAAATCGGCCGTGTCGCTGCGGGCGAAAACCATGTACTGCATGAGCTTCATGTCGGTCGTGGCCATGCTCTTGTAGTTGTCCGGGCTCGATCCGCTGAACTGGCTGATGCACACGCTCATGATGTCCCGGTCGGTCAGGGTCCTGTCGGCTATGTTGTCCCTGTCGACATCCGGCAGCTTGTTGAACTGCTCGTTGTCGTCATGGTAGAATACCTTGTAAACAAGCTTGATCGTGTCGGTTATGCTGATCACCTTGCCCACGGGCTTGACCGGCTTGCCGTCTATGCGCGCCTTGGGCTTCGAGAGGTTTTTGAGCCTGGTGCTCAGCTCGTCTATCTTTTTCAGGGTCACGGGCTGGCTTATGTCGGTCACGAAAAAATCCGAAAGCGTGTTGAACTTCCTAAGAAACACGCGGCCGGTCTCGGTATTCTTTCGCAGGCGTATGGCCCTTATGAACCTCTTGGTCTCGGCGTTCGCCGCTGTGGTGAAATCACCGCCCATTCTCTTCGCGATGTCGTTGATCCCCTCCTCGACCGGGGAGGCCCCGCCGGACGACGCGAGGGCTGAACTGTCCGAGAGCGACATGATGTCGAGCATGCCCCCCGACGAGGCTGCGGCTTTCCCGGTGTCGGCGTCTGCCGCCGCAGCCGATTCGTAATACTCGTTGAGGGCGTCCTTCATCACCGCGATCCTGTTTTCGAGGTCCTTTTCCCTGGCGGCCGGGTTCTTCTTCAT
>JAKLIV010000132.1 GCA_022709405.1 Spirochaetota bacterium | reverse complement strand
CCCTGAGCGGGATGGAGATCATCCACGACCTGTTCATCTACAACCAGGTTAAATGTCCCCTCGACAAGCCCGTGAGCGCGCGCCTGGCGATACACGGCGGCCCGTGCGCCTACTGCAGCAACGAGGAGGACCTCAAGAAGATCGACCTGATCAAGAAGCTCATCGAGATAGAATCGAAGTACACCAAGCCCAACAGCCTCACCATAAGCAATGTTGTCAAGACATCCCTGGACCCGCAGCTTTCGATGCATTTTCTGCCTGTCGAGGGCGCAGGATCGAACGAGCATTACAATTACCAGCTGAGGTGGGAGTGAAACATGGACATATACGTTTTCAGCAACAATAAAAATATAGGGAAGTGCTTCGCGTCGATCAAGAAGGGGCACTCCATAAGCTATCATGCCGTTTCAGAAGTCCAGAAAATCCTTGAGGGCGGCTCCGGCGGATTCGTGTATCTTGACTGCTGGAACCAGACCGAGCCCGCCATGAAAAAGCTCATGCAGGCCCTACAGAAAAAGGAAGGATACAATTTCGGGATAATCGACGCGAAGGGATTATACAGGGATCCTGCGTTGCTGTTTTTCTCCGGGGCCTCGGACTATATCGGCAAGGATCTTTGCGCGTCGGGCCTGACTCAGAAAAGGCTCCAGGAAGCACTGAGTTTCAAGGCGGCCGAGATCGAGGCGTTCATCGAGCATGAAAAAGCGGCGAGCACGATGGCCCCTTTTTCAGGCAGCGACTGGTCGGCCGTCAAGTCGGGCAGCGAGTACACGTTCCTGTTCATGTTCGTCGAGCTTGACAACAAGGCCGAGATAAGGCAGATGGGGCAGGAGTACGCGACACGGGTGCTCGACCAGTTCCATGACTACATAACCGAAGTCGTCACGCCGGTCAACGGCAAGGTCTGGATGTGGATGGATTTCGGCGGGCTCGTCCTTTTCCCCTTCAACGGAAAGGAGTGCGGGGCAGTGATCCCCGCGTTCAAGCTCATGCTCGACAACAGGTTCGCAAGTTCCGAGATATTCAATATGGACATCCTACTCACCTACAGGATCGCCATGCATATCGGAAGCACCGTCTACAAGAGCAGGGGCGACACCGGCACGATAGTATCCGATTCAATCAATTCCATCTTTCATCTCGGCCAGAAGTTCGCCACTTCCGGGACCTTCTGCATGTCGAATGACGTTTTCCAGTATATTCCCAAGGGCCTCGGCCACTGCTTCATGCCGGCAGGCGATTTCGAGGGAAGGGAAATCGTGAAGATGATTCCGCTGAAGTGAGCGGTCAGGGGATGATTTTTCCCGGATTGATTATTCCGTTCGGGTCAAAGGCCTTTTTTATCCGCTTCATGAGTTCTATTTCAGCCGAAGAGGCCGCGAGGGGAAGATAGCCCCGGCGAAGACAGCCGATGCCGTGCTCTCCGGTGATGGTGCCGCCCAGACCGATCGCGCGCAGGTAAATCTCCCGCCTGAGCCCGGGAACGAGCTCTTTCCATTTTTCGTAATCCATGTCTCCCTTGAGCACGTCGACGTGGACGTTGCCGTCGCCCGCGTGCCCGAACATTATCGAGCGCAGGCCGCGCGCGTTGAAAAGCTCCTTGAGCCCCGCCAGGAATGCGGGTATGCGCGACCTCGGCACCACGCAGTCCTCGGCGAGAAACACCGGGCTTTCGGCCGTGATGGCCTCGCGTATCGCGCGCCTGGCTTTCCACAGCCTTTCCCTCTGCGGCCCGCCCGCGGCCACGATGATCTCCTCGCCGGGAAGGCCGATCGCGGCGGCGATCTTTTCAATGTCGCGGTGGAGCGATTCCTCGGAATCCCCGTCGATCTGGATGAGCAGGTGGGCGCGCGCTTCCGGGAACGGGATGTCTTTCCGGTGGAACCCGGCGACGAGCCTGATCGCGTCCTCCTCCATGAACTCGACCGCGGCCGGGACCGTCTTGGAGAGGAGAATCCGGTATACGGCCTCCATGGCCTCTTCGAGCGAGCCGAACGGCGCGAGAAGGTCCAGGCTGTGTCGCGGCGCGGGAATGAGCCTCAGATGTATTTTCGTTATCACCGCGAGCGTGCCCTCGGAGCCCAGGATGATGCCGGCGAGGTTGTAGCCGGTGGCGTTCTTGACGAACTTGCCGCCCGTGCTGATGACGCTCCCGTCTGCGAGAACGAATTGGAGCCCCAGTACATAGTCTCTTGTCGTCCCGTATTTGACCGCGCGCGGCCCCCCGGCGATCTCGGCCACGTTGCCGCCGATCGAGCATGACTCGAGGCTCGCCGGGTCGGGCGGGTACATGAGCCCCTCCGCGAGCGCGGCCTTCTGTATGTCGCCGGTGATTGCGCCGGGCTCGACCACCGCCACCATGTTCTCGCGGTCGATCTCGATGATGCGGTTCATCCTTTCGAGCGAGAGCACGACCCCCCCGTTGACCGGGACCGCTCCTCCGGTCACGCCGCTCCCCGCGCCCCGGGGCACCACGGGGACCATCTCCTCGTTGCAGATGCGGAGCACCGCGCTCACCTCGGCCGTCGATTCGGCCCTTACCAGGACGTCGGGCATGGCCGACAGGTCCGAGGTTTCGTCCCGTGAATAGGCCTCGAGAATGTCCTTCTCGAACGCGGCCCGGCCCTGCCCGAGCGCCTCTTCGATGCGCCTGATTACGGTTTCAATTCTGTTCATGTGACTCACACTTTTCCCGTATGGATCATTATAACGTAAAGCTCTTTTTGTCCATAATTTTAATAGTCGCGCTGCGGGGCGATTATTCTTGATTAATTTTTACGATATTGGTATAATACAGGGGGGGGATTCAGATATTGCAGGCGTTATATGATCAATGAAATATATGAGTGATGCACCGCCGGGCGTCTGGTCATGAAGGAGTGTCCCATGCGATCGAAAGAAACTTTTTTACACCGATTTTTTCTCGCGAGATACAAAAACAGCTCGTTCCTGGCCCGCCAGAAAGCGCGGGTGTTCATGTGGTTCGGGATATTGTGCATATTCCTGATCGCCCTGTCGATGGCCGCGACCAACATCATCACGCCCTATGCGGCAGGATTCGTATACAACGTTTCGATGGGCGTTATAACGCTCGCTTTCATGATTTCCATGCTGTTCCTGAAAGTCGGCCTTTACAAGCTCGCGGCCAACATAGGGGTCATTATCCCGCTCGCGCTCGTCGCACTGCAGGCCCACAGGGTGCCGACCGAAACCGGTAAGTACATTTATCTCCTGTACATCATCATGTTCATCGTGCTCATGACCCTGTTCGGCGACCGCCTGACCATGCTCCTGACCACGGCGGCTGCAGTGGGCATCGCCGCGTTCGTGGTGCTCACTGCCGGGGGGCTCATCGCGCAGGACAAAATCGTGACGACCATCGTCAATTTCGCCATTGTCGCCCTTTTCATCGCGACCATGTGCTATCTCATCCTGAGCATCGTCAAGGCGAACATCGATGAGATGAACAAGAAGAACGCCGAAATCCGCGAACAGCTCGTGAGGATAAACAGGATCGTGGAGACGTGCACCGGGATCGCCTCCCAGCTGAAGAGCACGTCGGAAAAACTCCACGTCCAGTCTGCGAAATACGCGGCTGACTCGGAAAACCAGGCCGCGAGCCTCGAGCAGATCTCGTCGTCCGTGGAGGAGATAGCTGCCGGGGCCGACTCCTCGTCCGCAATGTCGGTCAAGCAGGAGGGGCGCACGGCCGAATTCATCGAGAACCTCAGAAAGATGTTCGAGCTCATACAGGGGAGCGCGGAGAAGACCGTCGAGGCCATGCGCATCCGCAGCGAGCTGAACGAAAGCTTTGCTGCCTCTGAGGCCGAGGTCAGAAAATGCCAGCGGGCCATGGACAACGCCCTGGCCTCGAGCGGCAAGGTGCACGAGGCGACAAGCCTCATCAACGACATATCGGACCAGATCAACCTGCTTTCGCTCAATGCCTCGATCGAGGCCGCGAGGGCTGGAGATTACGGCAAGGGCTTTGCGGTGGTCGCCGAGGAGATCGGCAAGCTCGCGGAGAAGACGCAGGCCAACGCCAAGGAGATCACAAAGCTCGTCGGCGAGACCAACAGCGAGCTGAGGCTGACCGGCGAGTCCCTGGTAAACGTCGCCGAAACCTCGAAGGGCATCGCCTCGATAATCGGCGAGCTCGAAGTGATCATGACCGACGTCAACACCATGTCGATGAAGGACCTCGAGATAAACGCCGAGATGCAGGGAAACGCCGAGTCGATACTGGATGGTTCCGGCGAGCTGAAGAACTCGATGAGCGAGCTGAAGGTCGCCATCGACGAGATAACCAACTCGCTCGCGGTGATCAGCGAATCCACGCAGGATCTCGCCTCCGGCGCCGGCGATCTTTCGGGCACCGCGAACGTGCTCGTGGGATTCTCGGACGAGCTGAATACGCTGCTCACCTCGAAGGAATGACGCCGCAAGTGCGTCAGTAGTTGTAATCCGCATTTTACGGTTGACTGTCCGCAATCCATCCGCATACTTGAAGCGTTTCGTGAAGATTGAACCATGAACGATTTCACCTATTACATGCCGACCAGGGTTTTCTGGGGAGAGGGCTGCCTGGCGAGGCAGGGGGACGCGATCTCCCGTTACGGGACAAGGGCGCTTGTCGTGACCGGAAAGACCTCGGCGCGTGCCTCCGGAGCGATGGACGATATTGCCGGGGCGCTTGACCGGAACGGCATTCCCTTCGCGGTGTTTGACGAAGTCGAGGCCAACCCCTCGATAGAAACGGCCCGGCGTGCGGGTGCGGCTGCGCGGTCGTTTGATGCGGATTTCATTCTCGCCGCGGGCGGCGGATCGCCGCTTGACGCGGGAAAGGCTGCGGCCGTTCTCGCCGGCAACGAATGCGCAGACGATGATCTTTTCAGCGGAAATTTTCCGAATCCGGTTCTGCCGGTGATCGCGATACCGACCACCGCCGGGACCGGCTCGGAAGCGACGCCGTATTCGATTCTCACCGACACGGCGAAGAAAACAAAACGCAACCTGAAATCCGACAGGCTCTTTCCCGTTCTGGCGTTCCTCGATCCGCGCTATACTTTTTCACTTTCGCGCGAGGCGACGGCGAGCACCGCCATCGACGCGCTGACCCATGCGCTCGAGGGATATCTTTCGACGCGCGCGACCCCGGCCTCGGACATGTTCGCCCTGAGAAGCATGGCACTGCTTGGACCGGCGCTGACGAAGCTTTCAGCGTCTGCTCCGGGGCGAGAGGACAGGGAAAATTACCTGTACGCCTCGTTTCTGGCCGGGTGCGTGATCGCCCAGACCGGGACCACGGTGCTGCACGCAATGGGGTATCACCTGACGATCTTCCACGGCGTCGAGCATGGGAGGGCGAATGGCCTTCTGCTCGTTCCGTATCTGAGGCATGTCATGGCCGCACAGCTCGGCCGGGTGCGCGAGGTCCTCGACACGCTGGGATGCGGCGACCTGGCCGGGCTCGGGCGCATGCTCGGCCCGCTGATGAAGAGGGATGTAAACCTCGCGGATGGCCAGATCGACGAGTACGCCCGAATCGCGGTGCAGAGCCCGTCGGCCGTGTGCACGCTGCCCCCGCCAACGGCCGGGGATATCCGCGCGATGTACCGGGATGCGGTTGGTATGAAGAAAATCCGGAAGGATGAATAGAGAGCCCGAACATGGTGAATCCGCATTTTTCGACAAGAGACAACGAATGCCGGCATTCAGATCACGAAAAGGCCATCATCACCAGGAATAACGCCATCAGCAGAGCGTCGACCGCGAGCGGCGCCATGCCGGCCCGGTAAGCGGCGGCTTCATTAAGCCGGTAATACAGCACGTAGCAGACCATGCCGACGATCGTTGCTATCCCAACCAGGGCCGACATAGTTACCGCGCGTCCAGGGCCGAAGCGCCCCGCAGTGTACAACACTGCGATGGCGCAAAGCTCGATCGCGGCCCAAACGTGAATGATCAGGAGCTCCGAGGTCAGGGGCCGGTGAAACGCGATTGACGTGACCGCGAGCAGTACAAAGAACAGGGCGGTAGAGCCCAGCACAATATACATAACCAGCTGGCTTTTTGAATCCCGGGAAAGAGAACCGATGCCCGCCGACATGAGCCCTAATCCCGCGATTCCGGTGATAAAGGCCGCGGCAAGCCATAATCCGCCTGATGAACCGCCCGGCTGGTTCGGCCTGAACGACACGGCCCACCATGCGAGATAAAACAGGCTGCACAACAGCAGCAAAAAATTACCGGCGAACAATTTCCAGTGCGCAAGGGTGAAGTTACGGAAGAGGATCACGCCTTCGCCGCCCCGACCCTGAGCGATATTCTGCTGTTGTCGCCCCAGGGCCACCAAACGCCGAAAAAAACGGCATTGCCGTTCAGGCTCGTGAAAAGGATCTGCTCGTTTTTGATGCCGCCGAATTCTTTGGCGAGTTTTATTTCTGGTTTCGACGCGTTCCCAAGCGTCGATGAATCCCACCTGCTGGCAAATATGCCTGAAAGTCTGCCCATTACGCTTTCAGAATCATTTTTCCCGATAACCACCAGATAGGCGTCAAACCTGTCGTCCTTTTCCCATCGATACGCAGTAGGGATTTGCTCCCGGATGCTGTTCAGAAATACATTAAAATTATCCATGGCTTTCATGTCCTCGCATTGATAATTTGTAGTATCGGAGCGGCATTTGCCTCATTGATCCGAACGATTTGCGCATAACAGCATATTTTGATTATATCATGGAAATGCGGGCAAACAAGTTTTTTTAAAATGGATTTCTGAAAAAACCCGGAACCCGAAAGCCATTGTGGCCCTGGGCCCTGTACCGATGGCGTGTTTTTCCGGATGATAAAACGTATTAATATCTTGCTTTTTTTTATAGCCAGGCGCATGTTGCATCCTTCGCGCCTCAATCGGGGCGCATTCCCGTTCAGCGTTCCTTGCGTTCAATCATGTATTTTTTTATCGATCAATTCACGCGGAGGTGATATTATTGCATAATCTATGCATGCCCGATAAAAGAAAATCCTGCGCCGCCTGCTGCGGCTTGATGAATCACTCAGATATATCGCGGGAAAACCTGACGGGATTTCTGAATGACGGGAACTTTCGTACTGCAAACTACTGGCGCTACCAGATCGAGGGAAGCTACCCCGAGCAGACGACATCGTGCAGGGATGACTTCACGCATATCTGTCCCTTCCAGGGATTCATCGACGACGGCCTTCCCGGATGTCTGGTGCATCCGCAGGTGGTCGGGGAGGATCAGCGCGACATGGGGCTCTTCGGCGCCATTGTCTGTGGTCGATACTTGTGCCCCGCCTATGAAATATTGCGTCATGAAACAAAGGCCATTCTGATCGAAAACCTTGATGACTGGTATCTGTATACCATCGCCATAATAGATCCGATAGCTACGGAGCGCATGATCGATCGACTCCATGAAGAGGGCCTGCACAATGGGGATGAACCGTTCAAGCAGACCCTTGACAGCGCACTGGCAATCCATGCGAAAAAACTCGGCAAGCGGAATGGAAACGTGTTCTGTTATTCCCGGGAGGAGTACGCATTTCAATATAAGTCTTCGCCGGAAAATCTGAAATGCGTATCTGATCCGTTTCCGGAGTCCCCGGCCGGCGGTGGTGATCTGCGGCAAAGATGAATTGTGATTGTATCCGATAATTGCGTGCAATGAAAAAAAGGGCCGCCCTTATGGGACAGCCCCTTTTTGCTGCGCGTCCGAGAGGATTCGAACCTCTGACCTACGGATTCGTAGTCCGGCGCTCTATCCAGCTGAGCTACGGACGCGTTGGTTTAAAAACCGAGTTTATCGGAAAAGTCCTTCAGGTACGGAAACCCGACGAACTTGCCCTTGCGTACGTAATACGTCCCCAGTCCGCAGAGAAAAAAATACAGGCCGTACACTGCATATATGATCAGGACCAGGAAAAGTCGAAAAACGTGATACGACAGCGGCGTGAACAGGAGCGCGATGAACAATGCGATGAGCACGCAGATGAAAAAGGCCGCGGTGACGAAGGCCTGTTTTGCGTGGCTCATTGCCAGCTCGCCGTTTCCCTTCACCGCCATGGGAAGAAACCATCCGACAAAGGGTATGTACGATGTCTGCGCGAATCTGTTCATGTCTGCCGCTTGAATGAAATTCGGAGAGGGGGGGATTCGAACCCCCGGTACAGTTTCCCATACAACGGTTTAGCAAACCGTCCCCTTCGGCCTCTCAGGCACCTCTCCCTGCTATATATAATAAATCCGGATGATCGATTCGGAGAGTGAGGGATTCGAACCCCCGGGGCTGTTAACCCAACGGTTTTCAAGACCGCCTCCATCGACCGCTCGGACAACTCTCCGGGAGGTAATCTATTAAAATATGACGATTTCTGTCAATAAAAAAAGGACGGCCGCCGGTTTATTGGCCGTGGACGATTTCGGTCCCGATGCCGGCGTCGGTGAATATCTCGAGCAGAACCGCGTGCTCGACCCTTCCGTCGATGATGTGTGTCTTGCCCACGCCCCCGTCCAGGGCCTCCAGGCAGCAGTTCACCTTGGGTATCATGCCACCGGTGATGTCGTTTTTCGATATAAGTCCCGGGACCTCGTTTTTGACCAGGCTCGATACGAGGCCGTTTTTTATCATCACGCCCTCGACGTCGGTCAGGAGGATGAGCTTCTCGGCCTTGAGCGCCTCGGCGATCTTTCCGGCCGCGATGTCTGCGTTGATGTTGTATGTTTCGCCATCGGCTCCCGCTCCGATCGGCGCGATGACCGGGATGAAGCGCGCCTTGTCGAGCGTGTCAAGAATGGACGGGTTGACGGATTTCACGGATCCGACGAGCCCGATATCGAGCTTTTTATCACCCTCGATGTGGAACATCTTTTCCGCGGTTATCAGATTGCCGTCTTTGCCCGAAAGGCCCACCGCCTTGCCGCCGACCATGTTGATGTTGTTAACGATCTCCTTGTTGACATTGCCGACGAGGACCATTTCAACGATTTCCATAGTCGGTCTGTCGGTGACCCTCATCCCGCCCACAAATTCGCTTTTAATCCCGACTTTTTTCAATAAATCTCCGATCTGCGGCCCGCCGCCGTGCACGATCACCGGGTTGACGCCAACGAGCTTCAGCATGACCATGTCGCGTGCGAACGATTTTTTCAGCGCCTCGTCGGTCATGGCGTGGCCGCCGTACTTGATCACGATGGTCTTTCCCGAGAACTCCCTGATATAGGGAAACGATTCCATGAGGGTGTTCACTTTATCGATGTATTTTTTCATAGTTCCCGTCCCTTATGAAAGATTCGTCCCGGCCCGGCATGGGTCCCGATGAGCGATGCTGGATGCCGAAACGCCTCGAGTCAAATCATTTTTTGGATAAGGGAGAAAAGGGGGATGAGGGACGGGGATGGCTCACGCTGAGGCGCGGAGGACGCGGAGGGATTTTTTGTCATCCCCGCGAATGCGGGGATCCATCTTCAATGGATATGGTGGACTACCGCTTCCGCGGGAGTGGCAGAGTAATTCGGGGGAGTGCGTTTGATGCCGTAATTGACAACCTTGCCCGTGGGGGTACGAAAAAAATCCCGTATCCGCTTGACGAACTCACATTTTTTCTATAATTTGATAATTATCGAATTATAGAAATTCAGGGTGACCAGAGTATGGATACAAAACAGTTGGCGCGCGTCATGAAGGCGCTCTCCAATCCCAACCGACTGGAGCTGTATCTCGAGATCCTGAAAAAATGCGAGGCCACTTTCAGGACCCATGGCGGCGAATGCATGGTGAGCGACATCATGTGCTCGTTCAGCATCGGGGCACCGACCATCTCGCACCATCTCAAGGAGCTGTCCGACGCAGGACTCATCATAACCGAGCGCAAGGGCAAGTTTCTGGTCGCGCGCATCAACGACAGCACGATCGGTGAAGTGGCCGCCATCCTTGCGGTGAAGCGGGGCAAGTAATTTTTTTTGAATCATAATTCGATAGTTATAAAAATTTAAAATTAACAGGATTGTGGATACGGAGGAATCAGCATGACAATGAAAGCAAGGACCATCATTGAAATACTCAGGCGACCGGCGGAGTACTCGCTCGAACTGGTGGGCAGGGCAATGAACGAGGTGCTCGAAATCAGCGGAGGATATTGCCTGCATCGGATGGAAACGGTTCCGGTATATGCAAGGAGGGACAGGACCAATGGACAGTAAGAGATCGATCGTTGACATCATGGGACGGCGTTATTCGAACAGGACATATCTGAAGGAAAAGATAACTCGGGATCACCGGGAAATCATACAGGGGTTCATCAGCGGATTGAAGGCTGGACCGTTGGGAAGCACTGCCCGTTTCACCCTGATAACCGATTCGGGCGAGGACCAGGAATCGCTGCGCGAGCTCGGGACATACGGCGTGATCAGGAACGCTGCCGGGTTCTTCGCCGGCGCGGTGAAGCAGTCTGGCCATTGCTTCGAGGATTACGGCTACCTGCTCGAAAAGATCGTGATCCATGCAACGGGCATGGGTCTTGCAACCTGCTGGCTCGGCGGCACCTTCAGCAAGAGCGGCTTTGCGCGCGGCATATCCCTCGCGAAGGACGAGGTGCTTCCCGCCGTGGTGGCGACCGGATATGCGGCCCCGAAACCCGGGCTGGTCGACTCGATCATGCGCTTCGGCGCCGGGTCAAAGTACCGCAAACAATGGGATTCGCTGTTCTTCAGCGGCGACATGACGGTCCCGTTGAGCCAGTCCGATGTCGGCCCCTATGCCGTGCCCATCGAGATGGTGCGCAGGGCCCCTTCGGCCGCGAACAAGCAGCCGTGGCGTATCGTTAAGGAACCCGGGAAGAACATTTTTCATTTCTACATGCTGCGCACGAAGATGTACCGGGATGGAGGAAAGATGGTCGGGATCCAGGACCTGCAGCGAGTGGATATGGGCATAGCCATGTACCACTTTGAGGCATCTGCTGCTGAATCGAAGCTTGGCGGATCGTGGACGGCCACCAACCCGGGGATCACTACCGGCACAGCCGACTGCGAATATATCGTCACCTGGAAGGGAAAGTAGTAAATAACGATGAAATGGTAGGGTAATTAGCGAGGTATATTGCTTTTATCGTCCCTTCATAAAGATCATGGAATTCGCTGAAAAAAGTTGTTTACAGTTTGTTCGTAGAATATATATATTAATAACGAAGGGATAATAATATGCAATCGCTTGTAGCAATAATAGCCATAGTATGTGGGGCTTATCTGGTCATAACCGGAGGCATTAACATACTCACCCGGAAACTCGATAAGCAGATAGATAACCGCATAAACAGACAAATAAACAAGTTGCAGCATAATGATAGATAATCTTATCGTATTCCTTGGGCTTCTTGCATTAGCACTCGGAGTCACCTATTTTTTGATCGATTATCCTGAATTTCACCTCATGTTGCTGGATGTTGTTGCGTTACTTGCATTCCTGATAACAATATATCAATTTTTCCGTAATCGTGATTCATGACCTGGCGGTAAGGATGTAGCGCGCTACGCCCCTGCTGCCCCTGTCGCCGACCCTAATTCTTCTTGATAAAAATACCGTCTGTCCGTAGGATAGAAATCGCACGGGCCGGAATCGGCCATGCAGTCTCAGCGTAATCCATCATATTTTCCGGGGAACCATCATGATTTCTTTTCGCGGCTTCGACGATGTAATCAAGCGGGTCTACGACAATAATCAGGAGCACGTGTTCGCCTCCTGGGACCGGCTCGGGCCAGGGCAGAGGGAATCGCTGCTCAAAGACCTTGCGGATGTTGATTTCGGCCTGATGAAGAAGCTCTTCACCGCAGCCGGAGCCCCCTCCCACGGAAGCTACCGGCCCGCG
>JAKLIV010000131.1 GCA_022709405.1 Spirochaetota bacterium | reverse complement strand
AAGGTCATCGACGGACCTTTCAGCAATTTCAGCGGCGTCGTTGAGGAAGTGTATCCCGATAAAGGCCGTTTGAGAGTGAAGGTGGAAATTTTCGGAAGGGGAACACCGGTCGAGCTTGATTTTTTGCAGGTCGGCAAGATATAATTTTAGGTGAATAATCTGTTAGAGGAAAGACAATGGCTGCTGTGAAAAAAAAGAAAAAAATAATGGTGCAGATAAAACTGCAGATTCCTGGAGGACAGGCTAACCCGGCACCGCCCGTTGGACCAGCGCTTGGACAGCATGGCCTGAACATCATGGACTTCTGCAAAGCTTTTAATGAAAGAACGAAGGACCAGATGGGCACGATCCTTCCGATAATCATCACTGTTTATGAAGACAGAACGTATACCTTCATTATTAAGACGCCACCGGCGTCGGTTCTGATCAAAAAGGCGATGAAACTCGACAAGGGATCGAGCGAGCCGAACAAGACCAAAGCAGGTACGATCACCAGAGCGCAGCTGGAAGATATAGCCAAAACGAAAATGCCCGATTTGAATGCGAACGATATCAACGCTGCGGTGAAGATCATCGCCGGAACGGCTCGGTCCATGGGTATTGATGTTGTCAATTAGCAAATAGAGTTAATTATTACTGTCGAGAGGATTTAAATGAAACGGGGTAAAAAAATCAAAGAGGCCCGCTCGAAGATAGATAAGTCGGTCCTTTATAGCGTAGAAGACGCTGTTAAACTCATGATGGACAATAAATTTTCGAAATTCAACGAGTCGGTTGATATCGCCATAAAAGTGGTCCATAAAAGCTACCAGAATATCCGCGGAACAGCGGTCCTGCCCGCCGGAACGGGAAAAGAGAAAAAAGTTCTCGTTATCTGCAAGGGCGACAAGCAGAAAGAGGCCCAGGAAGCGGGTGCGGATTATGTAGGCGCCGAGGATATTATAGAGAAAATCAAGGGCGGCTGGGTCGATTACCAGGCGGTTGTCGCCACTCCCGACATGATGAAGGAAGTCGGAAAACTCGGCCAGGTTCTCGGGAAAAGAGGCCTCATGCCGAAACCAAAATCCGGCACGGTCACAGAGGACATCAAGGGAATCATCAAGGAGCTCAAGGGCGGTCGCGTCGAGTATCGAGCGGATAAAACCGGGGTTATTCACATGATGGTCGGCAAGGTTTCTTTTGAATCCCCGGCGCTCGTGGATAATATTAAAACCTTCTTCAATCAGGTCATGAAGGACAAACCTTCAGACGCGAAAGGCAACTTCATCCGTTCGGTCCATGTCAGTTCGACAATGGGGCCCGGTATTAAAATCAATCACAAGGGGATCGAAAAATAATGATCAAGCAATATAAAGTTGATGAAGTTAATTCGCTCGTTGAAAAGCTGAAAAACAGGAACAATATCATCCTGACCAGCTATGCGGGTGTGAAGGTTTCGGGTCTGAGCGTTCTCAGGAAAAAACTCCGTGAAAAGAACGCCGAATATAAGGTCGTAAAGAATAACCTTTTCAAGCTTGCCCTTGAAAATTGCGGCTATAAGGGTTTTCATGACTACCTCAAGGGCCCGATCGGTGTTGCATTCATTAAGGATGAAATAGGCGATGTCGCCAAGATCCTAAAAGAGTTTGCCAAAGATCAGGAAAACTTCAAATATTCGATCGGTATACTCGATAATACTCTTTATTTCGAAGACCAGGTCAAACGCATTGCTGATCTGCCTTCAAAAGAAGTGCTCCTGTCGCAGACAATGGCTTTAATAAACGGCCCGGCTTCGTATACGGCAATGGGCATCAATCAGGTTATGGCCTCTCTTGCCCGCGGAATTAAAGCCGTGGCAGAAGCCAGGAACCAGTAATAATGTGCAAAAAGGTGGAAAAAAGGTTTCTTATCCAGATCAGTGATATAAGTTCACGAAGGATTAAAAGCTTTTTTCCCTTTATAGGTTTTTGCGTATAAACGCATTAACTTGAAGAAATTCAATAATTATAAAGGAGAAAAAAATGGCTAAACTCAGTGTTGCAGAACTCCTGGATGCCATTGGCAGTCTGACCCTCATCGAAGCGGCTGAACTCGTCAAGGCCATGGAAGAAAAATTCGGTATATCTGCGGCAGCGCCCGTGGCCGTGGCAGCGGCAGCGGCAGCTCCTGCAGGAGAAGCAGCTGAAGAAAAGACCGAATTTAACGTCATTCTGACCGGTTTCGGTGACAACAAAGTCGCCGTCATCAAGGAAGTCAGGGCCATAACCGGCCTGGGCCTCAAAGAAGCCAAAGAGCTCGTTGAAGCCGGCGGTCAGGCAGTTAAGGAAAAAGTATCGAAAGAAGAGGCGGCGGCGATCAAGAAACAGCTCGAAGGTGCTGGAGCCACAGTTGAAGTCAAGTAATTCCGGTTTACGGTTTGATTTTTCGATATTGTCGTTACAATAGGTTTGATTGCCCTGCAATCAAACCTATTTGTGTTTCAAATTTCGGCGCGACATTAAAAGCATAACGGTTGGGTTGGAACATTGATATATTCATTTACCGATCCCTTTGTTTTCTTCTTTAACCATAGATCTATGAATGAATCCGTAATAAAAAAAATCCTGAAAGTTGCTGATCTTTTAATGGAAACTACTTCTTTCTTTTATTTATATGGAGTTGTAAACTGAGCATAAGGGTGCATCTTGTTTGGTATTATTCCTTTTTCTGTTTATCATCCATTTTCCGGCTTCCCGGTTTATTTACTGATGGAGATACATTCAACTCAGAATTAATGTAAAACATCATATCAAATTTAATATAGGGTGCAGGTATCCATGCAAAAAGGAAAAAAAATCGTAAATTTTGGAAAGATCAAATCAAGTATTGATCTGCCAAACCTGATAGAAATTCAGCTTAAATCATATGACTGGTTTTTACAGTCAGACACCACGAAGCGGAAGAACCAGGGTCTGCAGTCGGTTTTTGAAGAGATTTTTCCCATAGAAAGCCCGCACGAGGACGTCGTTCTTGAGTTCAAGGAATACGAAATCGGGGAGCCAAAGTATTCCGAATACGAGTGCAAGGAACGGGACGTCACCTATGCCGCTCCCTTGAAGGCGACCATACGGCTGATCAGGAAAGACAGCATGGAGGTCCGCGAACAATCCGTGTACATGGGCGATATCCCGCTGATGACCAGGCGCGGCACTTTCATCATAAACGGCGCCGAGAGGGTCGTAGTCAACCAGCTGCACCGCTCTCCGGGCATCTTTTTCTTCTTCGAAGAGGACGAGCGCATATACAACGCCCGGGTCATACCCGACAGGGGCTCGTGGCTCGAGTTCGAAATGGATACCAAGGGCTACATCATCGCCCGCATAGACCGCAAAAAGAAATTCCCGGTCACCCTTCTCATCAAGGCCCTCGGCTATGAATCCGACGAGGAAGTGGTCAAGCTTTTTTACGATACGAAAAAAATCAGGCTTGAAAGCGAAGAGGACTTTCGTTCGCTCAACGGCAAGCGAGTCGCCAGGGACGCGGTCAGTAAAAGCTCGGGCGAGATAGTCATTGAAGTCGGCGAGCGCATCAACATCGACATTATCGACAGGATAAGGGACGAGGGGATCAAGGACGTAGAGGTCATTGATTTTCCGAACAATAAAGAAGATTCATACCTGAGCTCCACGCTCGAAATGGAAAAGGAATTCATAAAGAAAAACCTTAAGGTCGACGGCAGCGAGGGATACAGCACTTCAGAGCTTGCACTTCTGGCGATACACGCGATCATGCGGCCGGGCGAACCCACCAACATCGAAAACGCGAAAATCGAGCTTGACAGGCTCTTCTTCAACGCAAGGACCTACAGCCTCGGGGACGTGGGCCGCTACAAGATCAATGAAAAATTCGGATTCAAGGGGATTCGGGAACTGACCCTTACGAAAGACGATATCGTATATACGGTAAAATACATCCTGTATCTCATCGCAGAGGCGGAAGGCTACGAGGTTGAGTACAAGGACGACAGCGGCAAGAAGCTGAAACGTCTGATCCCGACCATCGTCGACGACATAGACCACCTCGGAAACAGGCGCGTCCGCTCCGTCGGGGAGCTCATAATGAACCAGATCAAGGTGGGCTTCCAGCGCATGGAAAGGGTCATCAAGGAAAGGATGACGATTCAGGACCTCGACGTCATCACCCCGCAGGCTCTCATCAGCATCAAGCCCATTTCGGCAGTGATCAATGAATTTTTCGGTTCAAGCCAGCTTTCGCAGTTCATGGACCAGACCAATCCGCTGGCCGAACTCACTCACAAACGGCGTCTTAACGCACTGGGACCCGGCGGACTTTCCAGGGAACGCGCAGGCTTCGAGGTGCGCGACGTTCACCCGTCCCATTACGGAAGGATGTGTCCGATTGAAACTCCTGAGGGCCCGAATATCGGTCTCATCGTTTCGCTGAGCACGTTCGGCAGGATCAATGATTACGGTTTTCTGGAAACCCCTTACCGCAAGGTAGAGAAGGGCAAGGTCACCGATCAGGTGGAATACCTGACCGCGAATGTCGAAGACAGCTACTTTGTCGCCCAGGCGAACGCGGAATTGAGCGAAGACGGAAGCTTCGTGAAGAGCATGATCCCCACCAGGAACCGGGGCAATTTCCCGTACAAGAAACCCAGGGAGGTCCAGTACATGGACGTCTCGCCGACCCAGATTTTTTCCGTGTCGACATGCCTCATCCCGTTCCTCGAGCATGACGACGCCAACAGGGCGCTCATGGGTTCAAACATGCAGCGTCAGGCGGTTCCGCTGCTTACCGAAGAGGCTCCGCTGATCGGGACAGGGATGGAGCCTGCGGCGGCATACGATTCCGGCGTTCTCGTGATATGCGACCGTGCGGGAGAGGTCGTCTATGTCGATGCAAAGATGGTCAAGGTGAAGACCTCGACCGGTGAAATTGACGAATATTCTCTTTTAAAATACAAAAGAACGAACCAGGGAACCTGCTTCAATCAAAGACCTGTCGTTCATCAGGGCCAGAAGCTCAAGATCGGCGATGTAATAGCCGACGGCCCGGCGACCGACAACGGCAGGCTTGCCCTCGGTAAAAACATCCTTGTCGCCTTCATGCCCTGGATGGGCTACAACTTCGAGGACGCGATCCTCATATCCGAAAAGCTCGTTGAAGAAGACAGCTACACTTCAATCCACATAGAGCAGTTCGAGGTCGAGGCCAGGGAGACAAAACTCGGCCGCGAGACCATAACCCGCGATATCCCGAACCTGAGCGAAAAGGCCTTCAGGGATCTCGATGCCGACGGAGTGGTGCGGGTCGGGGCCTATGTTCAGCCAGACGACATTCTCGTTGGCAAGGTCACTCCGAAGGGAGAACAGGACCTCACCCCTGAATACAAGCTGCTCCATTCGATCTTCGGCGAAAAGGCGCGCGAGGTGCGCGATACTTCGCTCAGGGTTCCCAACGGCGTAGAGGGAATAGTGGTCGACGTCAAACGTTTCGCCAGGGAAAAGGGCGACGAGCTCGCGCCGGGCGTCGAAGATCTGGTGAAGGTCTATATCGCGGACAAAAGGAAGATTTCGGTCGGCGACAAGATGGCTGGAAGGCATGGGAACAAGGGCGTTATCTCGAGGATAGCCCCTCCCTATGAGATGCCGTATCTGCCCGATGGAACCCCGGTCGACATCGTGCTCAACCCCCTTTCGGTTCCTTCGCGAATGAACCTCGGCCAGCTTCTTGAAACCGAGCTGGGATGGGCGGCTGACAAGCTGGATGTCATGGTCGAAACTCCGATTTTCGACGGTGCGAGCGAAGAAGAGATAGTTGAATACATGAAAAAGGCCGGCCTCCCCGAAACGTCAAAATCAATTCTTTATGACGGTCGCACGGGCCTTCCGTTCGAGCAGGAGGTTATGGTCGGCAAGATTTACATGATGAAACTGGCCCACATGGTCGACGACAAGATCCACGCGCGCTCGACCGGCCCGTATTCTCTGGTGACTCAGCAGCCTCTTGGCGGCAAGGCCCAGTTCGGCGGTCAGCGACTCGGCGAGATGGAGGTCTGGGCGCTTGAGGCCTATGGCGCCGCTTATACCCTCCAGGAGCTCCTCACGGTCAAATCCGACGACATGCTCGGCCGCGCGAGGATTTACGAAGCGATTGTTAAGGGGATCAACTCGACGTCCCCGGGTATACCGGAGTCGTTCAATGTTCTCATACAGGAGCTGAGGGGACTCGCTCTCAACGTGAAAATTTATGACGACGCAGGAAACGAGATCAGCCTTTCTGAATGGAGCGAGGGTTTCAACAAGCCCAAGAAGAGAATCAAGCTCGATTCGTTGCAGAATATTTAACCTGAACGGGAGATATTATGAGGGACTTTAACGATTTCAGCTCAATACAAATCAAGCTCGCCTCGCCGGACATGATCAGGGAATGGTCATATGGAGAGGTGAAAAAGCCCGAGACGATAAACTACCGGACCCTGAAACCGGAAAGAGACGGACTTTTCTGCGAGAAAATTTTCGGAACCACCAAGGAATGGGAATGCTATTGCGGCAAGTTCAAGTCAATCCGGTACAAGGGAGTCATCTGCGACCGCTGCGGCGTCGAAGTGACGCACTACAAGGTAAGGCGCGAACGCGGGGGCCACATAGAGCTCGCTGCGCCGGTGGCCCATATCTGGTACTACCGCTCGGTGCCTTCGCGCATGGGTCTTCTGCTTGACATGACCGTGAACTCCCTGAAGTCGATTTTATATTATGAAAAATTCGTGGTCATCGATCCGGGCGAGGCGGAGGCCGAGGACGTCAAACGCGGTGACGTGCTTGACGAAGAAGCCTACTACAACCTGTATGAAAAATACGGCGACACGTTCGTCGCTTCCATGGGAGCTGCAGCCATCAAGGAACTGCTCGCCAGCATAGATCTGGACGAGGCGTCAAGACAGCTCAGGGCCGACATCCACAACAAATCGGTCAAGGACACGAAGATAGACAAAAAGCTTATCAAGCGGCTCGAGATAATCGAGGCCTTCCGCGACTCCGAAAACAAGCCTGACTGGATGATCCTCGATGTTGTCCCGGTCATCCCGCCTGAACTGAGGCCGATGGTCCAGCTCGACGGGGGCCGCTTCGCTACATCCGACCTGAACGATCTCTACCGCAGGGTCATAAACCGCAACAACAGGCTCAAGAGGCTCCTCATGCTCCGTGCGCCCGAAATTATCGTGCGCAACGAGAAACGCATGCTGCAGGAGGCCGTCGACGCGCTCTTCGACAACAGCCGCAGAAAACGCGCGGTCAAGGGCAAGGGCAGCAGGCCGCTGAAGTCCCTGAGCGACATGCTCAAGGGCAAGCAGGGACGCTTCAGGCAGAACCTGCTGGGCAAGCGCGTCGACTACTCGGGACGTTCGGTCATCGTCATCGGGCCCGACCTGAAACTGTACCAGTGCGGTCTTCCGAAAAAGATGGCCATCGAGCTTTTCAAGCCTTTCATCATGAAACGCCTCGTTGACAAGGACTACGTGCAGAATATAAAATCCGCCAAGAAGATGGTGGAGAACGAACGCCCGGAGGTCTGGGAGGTACTCGAAGAGGTCATATCGGAACATCCGGTGCTGTTGAACCGCGCCCCGACCCTTCACCGCCTCGGAATCCAGGCATTCGAGCCGATCCTGGTCGAGGGCAAGGCCATCCGCCTGCACCCGCTCGTATGCCATGCGTATAATGCGGACTTCGACGGAGACCAGATGGCGGTACACGTTCCGCTGTCTCCAAGAGCCCAGCTCGAGTGCTGGACGCTCATGCTTTCGATACACAACCTGCTGTCTCCCGCCAACGGGCACCCGGTCGTGACGCCGACCCAGGACATCGTGCTCGGGATTTTTTATCTGACGTCCCTCAAAGAAGGTGCGCCGGGTGAGGGAAAATATTTCGACGACGAGTTCGACATTCACAGGTCGGTCGATCAGGGCCAGATCAAGCTCCGCAGCAAGATAAAGTTCCTTATGGGCGACGAGTTCGTGGAAACCACCGCGGGAAGGCTCATATTCAACAAGCTCCTGCCCAAGGGTTACGGATTCGTCAACAGGATGGTGAACGACAAGGAGCTTTCGAAAATAATTTCGGACGTTCTGCGTAAGTATGGACCCGATGTCACCGTTAAAATGCTCGATGACATCAAGGATTACGGCTACCAGTATTCGACCACTTTCGCGCCCACCATCTCAATGTCTGACATCATCGTCCCGAAGGTAAAAAGGGACATCATAGCCGAAGAGGACAAGAAGGTCGAATCAATAGAAAACGAATACAGAAACGGCTTCATCACCGACGAAGAACGTTACAATCGCGTTATCAACGTATGGACCAACGCGAACGAGGTCATTGCCGAAAAGATGTTCGAGGAGCTTTCGAACAACTCGAACGGCTTCAATCCGATCTACGTCATGGCCCAGTCCGGAGCGAGAGGAAGCAAGCAGCAGATACGCCAGCTCGCCGGGATGCGCGGTCTCATGGCCAAGCCGAGCGGCGAGATCATCGAGGTCCCGATCAGGGCGAATTTCAAAGAAGGCCTCACGGTACTCGAGTATTTCATTTCAACGAACGGCGCGCGCAAGGGACTTGCCGACACTGCCCTTAAAACGGCCGATGCCGGATACCTTACCAGGCGTCTCGTTGACATAGCTCAGGACGTGGTCATCAACATGATCGACTGCGGGACCACCGTGGGAATCGATGTTCACGCGATCAAGGAAGGCGACGACGTTATCGAGTCCCTCGGAGCCAGGGCTCTCGGAAGGACGATGCTCTATGATCTGCTGCACCCGGTAACCGGCGAGGTCCTGTGCAAGGCGGACGATATTGTGACTGAAGAGATCGCGGATCTCATCGACCAGCTTGACATCGATTCGATCGAAATCCGGTCGGTGCTGACCTGCGAAGCGAGCCACGGCGTGTGCGCCAAGTGCTACGGCAGAAACCTCGGCACGTCGCGACCCGTCGATATCGGCGAAGCCGTCGGCATTATCGCGGCCCAGTCGATCGGCCAGCCGGGAACTCAGCTTACCATGCGCACATTCCATATCGGCGGCATCGCGTCCCGTTCGGTCGAAGAGAACGAGCTCCGGTTGAGCTATCCGGTATATGTGCGTGAATTCACATCGAAAACGATCAAGACCGAGGACAAGAAGACCATATCCGTCAGGCGCGGCTATCTGATTGTCCAGAGGGTCATCGCCGAAATCAACCTGAAAGGAGAAGCCGAATTCCTCGTAAACGAAGGGGACAAGGTGTACGCGGGAATGAAGATCGCGAAAACCGAAGACGGCGACGATGTCCTTGCAAAGAATTCGGGCTATGTCAAGATCGAGAAACGAAAAGTCTACATCCTCGGCGACGTCTATTCGATGCCGGTCAATGTCGGCACCGAAATTTACGCCAAGGCCGGGAAGTTCTTTGATCGAAATGAACTGCTCGCGGCTTTCGACCCGTGGTTCGAGCCGATTTTGACCGAGGTTCGCGGAAAGGTCGAGTTCGTCGATGTCGAGATTAACAAGAGCCTCAGGGAGGAAATCGATCCCCAGACGAACGTCTTGAAACGGGTGATCGTGGAATACAAGACCGAAAAGCTACAGCCCAGGGTCAACATCTATCAGTCGTCGACCAAGGAGCCCATCACCTATCTTCTGCCGAAGGGCGCCCACCTGATGGTCAACGAAGCAAACGAAGTGACCGCGGGGACTGTTCTGGCGAAAATACCGCGCGGCGCGGAAAAAACCAAGGACATCACGGGCGGTCTTCCCAGGGTCGCAGAACTCTTTGAGGCAAGGACCCCGCGCGATGCGGCTACCCTGTCCGAGCTTGACGGCAATGTCACCATCGGCGACACCGTGAAGAACAAGCGCAAGATAATCGTTGCCGGCGAAGACGGCGTCGTGAAAGAGTATTCCATTCCTGTCTCGAAGTTCCTGAGGGTGCGGGACGGAGACTGGATCGCCAAGGGCGAAAAGATCGACGACGGTCCGGTTGATCCGCATGAGATCCTGAACATAAAGGGCCCCAGGGAACTGCAGAAGTTCCTGGTCAACGAGATCCAGGAAGTCTACCGTCTGCAGGGCGTTTCGATAAACGACAAGCATATCGAGATCATAGTAAGGCAGATGCTCAGGAAAGTGCGGGTGACCGATCCCGGCGATTCTGGGTTTGTCATCGAGCAAATCATCGACAAGTTCGAGTTTATCGGAGAGAACGACCGGGTACTGGAAGAGGGCGGTAAGCCGTCTACGGCCATTCCGGTTCTCATGGGAATTACCAAGGCCGCGCTGAACACCGAGTCCTTTATTTCGGCCGCGTCTTTCCAGGAGACCACGAGGGTCCTTACCGATGCAGCGATAAAGGGCAAGGTCGACCAGCTCCGCGGTCTCAAGGAAAACGTTATTATCGGACACCTCATTCCCGCAGGCACCGGGGTCCGCAGGTATCATGAAATCGATATTTACCAGAACGAGCCTGGTGACCTCGATGGTATCGCGGGGCCCGAAGGGCAGGAAGGCGGAGCGGTGGAAGGGGTGGAAATTCCGAGCGAAAACGTCGAGGCATGAGGTTTTTTGCCGGGGACAGGGGATTAATCGGGAAAAGCCGATAAAATTTCTTGACAAAAAAGGCGTATCCCGGCAAATACCACAATTAACCCTGAGAAGATAACCGTAATAAATCGAATATAGGAGTCACAATGCCAACTATCAACCAGTTGATCCGAAAAGGAAGAGAGCAGAAGAAAAAGAAATCCAAATCTCCGGCTCTTACGCAATGCCCCCAGAGAAGGGGAGTCTGCACAAGGGTAATGACTTTTACCCCTAAAAAACCGAACTCGGCCCTGCGGAAAGTGGCAAGGGTCCGCCTGACCAATGGATACGAAGTAACCGCGTACATCCCCGGAATTGGGCACAATCTTCAGGAACACTCCGCCGTGCTGATAAGGGGCGGCAGGGTGAAAGACCTTCCCGGCGTGCGTTATCACATCATCAGGGGCGCCCTCGATACATTCGGCGTCGACGACAGGAGAAAGGGCAGATCGAAATACGGGACCAAAAGGCCGAAAGCATAACATAAGGATGATATCGGAGAAAATTTACTATGCGACGTAGAAGACCAGTCAAAAGAGAAATATTGCCAGATCCCAAGTTCGGGAGCAAGCTGGTGACGAAATTCATAAACTGCATGATGCTCGAGGGCAAAAAGGGAGTGGCCGAAAGGGCGTTTTACAGCGCGATGAACATTCTCGGAGAAAAGACGGGCAAGGACCCGATCGAAGTGTTTGTCCAGGCTCTTGAAAACGCGAAACCGGTCGTGGAGGTCAAGTCCCGCAGGGTCGGCGGCGCGACATACCAGGTTCCGGTCGAGATAAGGCCCGAGAGAAGGCAGGCGCTGGGCATAAGATGGCTCGTAAACTATTCGAGAAGCAGGCCCGAAAAGACCATGTATCAGCGTCTCGCCGGTGAATTGATGGACGCCTACAATAATTCCGGCACGACGATCAAGAAGAAAGAAGACACCCATAAAATGGCCGAGGCGAACAAAGCCTTTGCCCATTATAAATGGTAAAGGATTACATATAACATTGCTGAAAGGAATACCAGGCGTTGAGCCTGGTATTCGGTTTTTCTAAGGACTCAACTCCATCCGACACTTTAATATTGATTGAAGGATTTCTATGCCCCGAGAACTTCCCATCTCCAGGACGAGAAATATCGGCATCATGGCGCACATCGACGCCGGCAAGACCACGCTGACCGAGCGCATCCTTTTTTACACCGGCAAGACCCACAAGATGGGAGAGGTCCATGAGGGCACCGCTGAAATGGACTGGATGCTCCAGGAAAAGGAAAGGGGAATAACCATAACCGCGGCCGCTA
>JAKLIV010000130.1 GCA_022709405.1 Spirochaetota bacterium | reverse complement strand
AATTTATATACTTGACGGAAACCGTTTCCTTGATAACAGTGTATTTTATCATGATAAGAAAATAAAATCAAATGATCTGTTACCGGTCTGCCGGATTTTTATGCGCTCTATGGTTCAGGCCAGTTTTATTTTTGCATAAGTAAAATACCTCTTCGGTTAAGGCAAATACATTTATTATGAATCTCAAAAAAAATAAGGCATATATCATAGCGGCTTTGCTTGTCGCGGTCCTCGTGCCGTTCGCGATGAAGGTTTTCTTTTCGCTGCGCTACACTGAGGATTTTTTGAAAAAGCAATTCAATTCAGTGATGAAGGATGGGCTGAACAGGGCCGCCAAATTTGAAGATATCTCCATTGATTTTTGCGGCAATCTGATCATCTCGCCGTTCACGCTGTCGGTATCGAACGATTTCAACGACAGCCTCAGCCTGATCAAGTCGACCGAACTTGTCGTCGACCTGGGTTTTTTCGATCTTATATGCGGCGATATCGTCGTCAGGGGATTCATAATCGAGGATGCCGAGATCAGGATATTGAAAAGCTACGGGAAGGATTACCGGGACGCGTTCACCCAGATGATCGATCTGGGCGAAAGGATCAAATCCATGGCGCGAAAACAACATGTTGATTTCGGCGTTGTTATCAAGGACAGCGAGATATATTACGACGAAGTTTTCAAAGACGAGAAGGACACCATACGGTTCGAGGATGTCTATTCAACCGTCTCGGTGTACGAAAACACGGTCGAATATTTCATAAAAATGACCGTACCGTCGAACAGGAACGAGAATCTTCGCAGCGGGAAAATCAGGCTTAAAGGCCGCCTGTATGATGACAAAGCCGCGGGATATTCGCATTCTATCGTTCTCGACGGCCTGGACCTTTCCTATTTAAGCAGGTATACTCCGGAATTGTCGCCATATCCTCTCGTCCTCAAGGGGGCGATTACCGCCGATATCGATTACTCGTATATGAACGGCGCTTATAGCGTCAGGGGCGAGGTCGAAACCGATAACCTCCATGTGTACGATGGAGCCGCTTCTTCGCATCCTTTTGTATCGAATGAAAATATAAATCTGGACATCGATTGTAAAATCGATCCGGGCAAGGGCTCCTATGCGATCAAAGGGCTCAGTATCCATGACGATAACCTGAATCTGTCCGTGAAGGGCGCCTACATCGATAACGAATCGGCTCATGTATTGCAGGGAACGATCGAGAGCAATACCATCGACCTCGAAGACGTCACCCACTATTTCATGCCGGTGGAAAACCATTATTACAGCGGCACGCTGTCTTTTGGCGGGAATGTTTTTTATGACATTAAAAACAACGACGCGAGCAAGTCGGTTTTCTCCCTGGATCTTCGCGATTGCGCCGTCATGGACATTGCCGGTGGCTCGGAAAAGACCATCGTCAGCGGTTGCGATATGAGCGTTTCAGTGAAAGACAACAACGTTTCGGTGAAATTGAAAGGAAAGAGCGCTTCTTCGGATTACAAACTGACAGTGAAAAGCGCGATTACAAGCTGGAATCCGTTGAAATCCTTAACCGAGGCCTCCCTGCGATCTAAGAAAATGGAATTATCCCTGCTCGGGAGGGTGACCGGGAACCTTGTTGAAAGGGCGGTTGACCGTGCATATGCCGATGCGCTTCTGGGCTATGAGGATGTGTTCTTCCTCCAGAAGCCGATTTCGCAATACCTGATCAACAATGACGTAACCCTTGATTGGTCGGCGGATCTCATCTCTGTGGGTTCAAGAAAAAGGGAAGGGGGATTCAGGGATTTCAATATGGTTCTTGAGTTGAAGAAAGGCGTGCTTGCAATGAAGGAATTCGGGTTGAGCGGATACGGCGCCGCTTATACTTTCGACATCCAGGGATATTTCGCGAATGATTACCCTCACTGCACAATGGCCGGGAGCGTCCGTGATTTTGAACTCGGTGTCCTCTCTGCAGATATGGGCGGAATCGGCCTGTCCGGAAAGGCTTCATTTAATTTCGATTACGCATTGAATATATACAGGATCGCCCACATACTTGAAAACTCAACCGCCAACGCCTCTTTTTCGGTTTCGCAGGGACAAATCAACGGAGGGCCTCTGCTTGAAGCGGTAAAAGGAATGTTCAAGAGCGGCGGATATGTTTTTTCGGCGGGTGAGGGGATCCCGGTCCCGAATTTTTCCATTACAACGCAGCAGGCCGGGCAGGTCGTTTATTGCAGGGCTTCGTATCTGTCCGGCGACGGTTCGAGTGCAAGCCTCGCGGGCAAATACGGCTATAAGGACGGTCTTGATCTCGCCGGAAGCGCCAGCGTCAGGGTGATCGAGAAGAAAGGAGAAACCGAATTCATACAGAACGCGTATGTTCCGCTCTGGATTCAGGGGACTCTTTCAACTCCGTGCGCCGTTCTTAAAAACAAAACGGCCCGGCCCTACTGCTTCTGAACAGCGATGGGCCCTACTGTTTCATGTCCATCAGCTCAAATATCTTGACCGGCAGTTCCTTTCCCTTGACCCGGATCAGGTCGAGCTCCCTGACAACGACGGAATCCTTCACCATTTCGTAGGTGTTTTCGCTGACGATAATGTTCGTGCCGTAGACCTTGTTCGTGCCCTCGAGCCGTGCTCCCAGGTTGACGTTGTCGCCCATAAGCGTGTAGTCCATCCTCGATGCCGACCCCATGTTGCCAACGACCATGTCGCCGGAGTTGAGGCCGATACCGATCGCGAGTTTCGGCTTGCCTCTGGATATCCACTGCTCGTTCATCTTTCCGAGCGCCTCCATCATTTCAAGCGATGCCCTGCATGCGAGCAGCGCATGGTCCTCCTGCGGTGCAGGGGCTCCCCAGAACGCCATGATCTCGTCTCCGACGTACTTGTCGAGCGTGCCGTTGTATTTGAACACGATCTCGGTCATGGACTGGAGGTATTCGTTCAGGTGCTCGACGAGCTCCTCCGGAGTCAGCTTTTCGGATATGGAGGTGAAACCCCTGATGTCCGAAAAGAGCACCGTGAGCACTTTCTTCTCGCCGCCGAGCTTGACCTTTTCGGGATCTTTTAAAAGCTCGTCAACGACCGATTTTGAAACGAACTTCGAGAACGTCTGCCGGATGTATTTCTTTTCACGCTGTTCGGTGAGCACCCGGTAGGCGATGAGCACCGAGAACGTGAGGCCTGTCTGGATTATGGGACCGGCCATGCCGATTATGACGCTGTTCATGTCAAAAATCAGATACGCGACAACGGCGTAGCCGACGGTGAAGGCACCGGTGATCGCCAGGGAGAGAACGATTGACAGCCGGGTCAGGAGAAATCCGAAAAATACCGCGATGGCGAGCATGATGAGGATGTTTTCGACGGTGCCGAACCGATAAAGGAAATCCTGGTTGAGCACGGTGTTGAGCGCGTTGGCATGGTGCTCGATTCCGAATGTCGCGCCGTACGGAGATTTTTTTTCGTCGGTCGCGATGCCGGTGGAGGCGTAGGCGGCCACGAGCAGTATCTTGTTTTTCAGAGAATTATTGTTTTCGAGGGTCCCGTCCCGATAAAAGAGGTTGTAGGGATAATGCTGGAAGCTTCCGGAGCCGCCGACGAAATTTATGTCCATGAAGCCGTATTTGTCGATGGGGATGATTATTTCACGCTCGGGATTCGGTTTAGCCATGATGTCTTTGGGAGGTTCGCCGCCGATCTGCCTGCTCACCTTCGGAATGTTCTTGAGCTTGATGTGTTCGCCGAGGCGGATTTCAACGTCTTTGGGCCCAATCCCATAGTAGTGCATGATGATCATCAGGTCGATATTGGGATAATACCAGCCCTTGTATTTTATGATCAGGGGCATCATCCTGTTGATTTTATCCCTGGGGTCCGGGAAAACGTTTGCAAATCCGATGCCCTTGGCCGCTTCTGAAAGTCTGGGAGTCGGCGGAACCGCCTCCTCGACGATTTCTTTCAGGTTGTCCCCCTCCTGTAGCGGGAACCTGACGCGGTTCAGTATTTCAATGCGCCGTTCCTGGTCGCTGTAATCGGTATCGATGTCCTCGGTCTCGAAAGGAAAATCGAGGAAGACGTTTCCGGCCTTTTCGACGGCTTCGGCGAGTTCGTCTTCGCCGTCCTTGTGATCGAGAAACATGATATCATAGAAGATCGCCAGGGGATTCCCGGTGCCGATAAACCTGGTGAACTTCGCGTGAATCGTCCATGGGAAGGGCCACTGCACGTTCTGGTCTGAAAAATCGCGTATGGTGTTTTCATCGATGCCCAGGATGACGATATCCTTTCTTGCCCTGGGGTTGATTCTGCCCATGCGAACGCCATCTTCAAGCTTCACCGATCTCTCCGAGGGATCTCTCAGGAAAAACCTGAAGTCGATGGAGCCTCGTTCAAGCCCGTCGATGAGGGTCGTCTGGGTGTAAACCAGGGCAAAGAGAATGAACAACAGAATCGATATGAAAAATCCGATAAGATTGCTTTTGGTGAATTTGAAGAACTCCATGAAATCCTCCGCAGTTTTGTTAATTATATTCCCGACAATTGGTTTTTCAAGCTTTTTTAGGATGGATGGCCTTTTTATTTTTTTTGAAATCAGCCCGCAATTGAACAGGAATTATATAGTTGACAAATTCGAAAGACTCACATTTTTTAATGCTTTGAACCAGATTGTGTGAGGAACGAATGTGAATACCCGTGTCATGATAGCTTCAATAGTTCGGGACGCTTTCAAAAAGGCGATTGCCGATGGAAAGCTCCCGGCGTGCGACATCCCGGACGTCAAGGTGGAATATCCCAAGGAACAGAAATTCGGCGATTACTCAACCCCGATCGCGCTCGAATCCTCGAAAATTCTTCGTCGTTCTCCCATGGACACCGGCGCGGTGCTCAAGGACTATATCGAAAAATCCGAAATCATCAGCGAAGTCGAGGTCGCCAGGCCGGGCTTTATCAACGTGTTTCTCTCCTTCGACCATATTTACGGCAACATGCACTCAATTCTTTCGGACCCCGAAAACTGCGGGAGGAGCGTGAAGGACCGGCCGCGAAGGATCAACGTGGAGTTCGTCTCGGCGAACCCGACCGGGCCGCTGGTCATAGTATCGGCGCGCGCCGCGGCGCTGGGCGATGCGCTCGCCAACCTGATAGAAATGAGCGGCGACATCGTCGAACGCGAATTTTACGTGAACGACTACGGCAACCAGGTCGACCTTTTCGGCAAATCGGTCCTTGCCCGGATGAGGGAAATCCAGGGCAAACCGTTCGTCTTTCCCGAGGACGGGTACCAGGGGGAATACGTCAGGGACATCGCGCGGAAAATACTGGACGAGTGCGGTCCCGAGCTGGACGCCATAACCGGCGAGGTGGATCTCATCACTGCGGTCGCACAGAAGGCGATCGATCACAATATCGCGACGCAGCAGCGCGATATGCACGAATTCAACGTTGATTTCAAGACCTGGTTCAGGGAAAGGAAACTGCACGAGAACGGAGATGTCATGGCCGCGCTCGATTTCCTCGCTCAACGGAATGTCATCTATGAACAGGATGGCAAAAAGGTTTTTTCCTCGACAGCGTACGGCGACGACAAGGACAGGGTCGTGGTCAGGGACGACGGGAGGCCGACCTATCTGCTGGCCGATATAGCGTACCATCTCGACAAGATCAAGAGGGGGTACGACCTCATTCTCGACATATGGGGACCCGACCATCATGGATATATCGCAAGGCTTTCCGGGGCCATGACCGCGATGGGGCACGGCGGCGATTCGTTCAGGGTGCTCATCGCGCAGCAGGTCAACCTGATCATGGAGGGCGAGGCCGTGAAAATGTCGAAACGTCTCGGGAAATTCTCGACCATGCGCGACCTTATCGACGAGATCGGGGTCGATGTCGCCCGCTATTTTTTCACCATGAGATCCATGGATAGCCATCTCGATTTCGATCTCGCGCTTGCGAAAAAAGAGAGCTCGGAGAACCCGGTTTTTTACCTCCAGTACGCCCATGCCCGCATCTGTTCGCTCTTCAGAGAAGCCGAGAAAAGGGGCGTGACGTACGATCCTTCGAAGTGCCGTAAGGAATATCTCGATAATCCAGAGGGGATAGCGCTGATGAAGCTCATGCTGAAATTCAACGAGGAGATCGTCGATGCGGCCCAGGCTTGCGAACCGCACCGCATGTGCTCGTATCTCATGAAGCTGGCCCAGTCTTTTCATCGTTTTTATACGGACCACCGTTTCCTTTCTGACGACAGGGAACAGACCAATTCATATCTGACCCTTGCAGACGCTGTAAAGGCCGTCATGAAACAGGGGCTTCGGATCGTGGGCGTATCGGCGCCTGAAAGAATGTAACACCGTCGCGGGCCGTTGTCCGAACATCAGGGGGGGATTCCTCCCGGTCGGAGAATTGCCGCAAAAACGTTTACACTGACATGACAAGGGTGACAATCATAGCAACAGGGGAAGAGCTCCTGAACGGGACAACCGTTAACACAAACTCGGCGTTCATCAGCCGGGGCCTGGCGGGGCTCGATTTCGAGATAGTTTCGCACGTGACCGTGGGAGACGCCGCCTCCGCGATAAGGGACGCTGCCGCGCGCGCGCTTCGGGACTCCGATATCGTGCTTGTTACCGGCGGGCTCGGGCCTACGGACGACGACAATACGGTCGAGGCGCTGTGCCTGCTTACCGGCATGGGGAAGCGCGTCGACCGGGACGCGTACGACAGGATGAAATCGGTTTTCACGCAGATGGGTCGGACCGTGTCGGAACTCGATGTCAAAATGGCCGAAATAATCGACGGTTCAATTGTGATAAAAAACACCAAAGGGCTGGCCCCGGGCTTCATCGTCGAAACCGGAGAAAAATGCATTGCGGCCATGCCGGGGGTGCCTGCGGAGATGGAAACGATGTTCACCGAGGGCGTGCTGCCTTCGCTGATCGCCAGGTACAGTCCTGTCGAAAAGCGGTGTCTAAGGATAAAGATTGTCGGCATGAAGGAATCCGACATAAATGCGATGATAAATGCAAGCCCGGTTCTGTCAGGCGCGGGAACATGGGGAATCACCGTTTCATCGGGAATATCGACCGTTTCTTTTTTTCAGAAGACGGGTTGCGGATTCGATGCCGCCGGTCTCGAATCCGAATCAAAAAGAATATTCGGTGAAAGCATGCTCTCTCCGGGATCGTCGTCGCCGGAGGAGGACATTCTCAAGCTTCTTATGCAGCTAAACCTGACAATTGCAACTGCCGAATCGTGCACCGGCGGCCTTATCTCCAAGCGCCTCACCGATGTTCCCGGGTCATCGGCCGTCTTCAGGGGAGGGGCGACGGTTTACAGCAATGAATCCAAAACCGCCGTGCTCGGAGTTCCTGAAGCGCTCATTTCGGCGCACGGGGCCGTAAGCCTGGAAGTGGCCGAGGCCATGGCTAAGGGGGCGCGGTCGAAGTTCAATGCGGATGCTTCTGTTTCGACGACAGGTGTCGCCGGCCCGGACGGCGGCACGCCTGAAAAACCGGTGGGCACGGTATGCTTCGGGTTTGTCCTGGGGGATGCCTGTTTTTCGGAGAAAAAAATATTCAGCGGCGGCAGGAAACAGGTTCGGGAGAGGGCGGCAATTTATGCCACTGACCGGATGAGAAGATACATACTGGCCCGCAACAGGGAAATCGACAAAAAATGAAGAGCTTTTTCAACATACTCATAGCGGCGATGATTGCGGCAACGATATTTAGCCTGCAAGGCCGCTCGCTCGCCATAGAGACCGAGTCGGTCTTCACCCAGGGCATCGAGGCCTTCAATTCGGGAAATTACGGTTCGGCCGAGCTCATTTTCAGGAGGATCATCGATTCTCGCGACGACGAATACATGGACAGGGCATGGTTCTATCTTGCGCGCTCGATATTTCAGCAGAAGCAGTACAAGTCGGCGATCTACGAGTTCAACAGTTTCCTGAACCGGTGCTCGTCAAGCGAGCAGTGCCTGGAGTCGCGGTTCTGGATGGGTGAGGCATACTACAATCTGAACGATTATGTGAAGGCCATCGAACAGTACAACCGCTACATACTATCGGTAAAGAAAGGCCCGCTCGCGGCTTCGGCCCATGACCGGATCGCCTCGATCTACTTTTCACAGACGCGTTATGACGAGGCGATCATGAAATGGGAGGAGGCGGTCGCGCTGTCGGACAACAGGGAGGACAATGCGCTTCGTGTCCTTCATATCGGAGAGTCACTTTTCAAGAACGCCCGGTACGACGAGGCGATCCAGAGGTTGAATCCGCTTCTGACGATGCAGGCGAACGTGCGCGTGAGCGCCATGGCCCGACTCATCTGCGGGCAGATTTACCAGATGCAGAACGACCATAAAAAGGCGCTTCTGCTCCTCAACGGCATGCCCGGCAATCTGCTCAATGAATCCCCCTACAATGAAGCCCAGTATTTCAAGGGGGTCTCGAACCTCGCGCTCGGAGACGCAAATACCGCGAAATCCCAGTTCGAGCTCTTCGTGCTTGTCGGCAAGGATTCGGCCTGGTATTACGACGCGGTTTACAGACTGGGGTCCATAGACGCCGAAGGCAGGGAATGGAAAAAAGCCGTGGTGTTTCTCGAGGAAGTGAGAAAATCGTCCTGGAAGCCGGAATTGAGGTTCCAGGCCTCGAAATTACTCAGTAAAATATACATGGACCGGGAACCACAGGCCGCGATCCCATACCTCGAGGAATCCCTTTCGGAGGACAATCCCGAGGAGCACAAGGACGCGCTCCTGATTCTCGCGAGGATATATATCAACGCGAGGGATTTCAGCCGGGCATCGGGAATCCTTCAGACATTTTTCGACAAGTATCCCTATGACGGCAGGACCGACGAGGCGCTCTTCCTGCAGGCCCTGGTCCGTCTCGAAAACGGAGATGTGGCGGCCGCAACCTCTCTCCTCAAAAAAATCCAGGCGGAGTATCCCTTCTCGCGCTTTCTCAATGAATCGCATTACTACCTGGCAATGGTTTCGTATAAAAATGCCGATTACCGCGGTTCGGCGCAATCCCTGAAAACCTACCTGAAACTTCCCGGAATCGAAAAAAAGTTCGAGGCCTACCACATGCTGGCCAACTGCTATATCGCTCTGGGGGATTATTCCAATGCGGACGCCACGCTGAATTACCTTGTCAACAACTATGCCGACAGGAACGGGCTCGAAAAGACCATTTATAATTACGCGATGACGCTCAATAAAAAGAAAATGAACCCGTGGAATTATTACTCGATTCTAATGAAAAAGTATCCCGACTCGGATTCGACGATGGATCTGTATTACAATCTCGGCAATGAATTTTACGAAAAAGGCAATTACGCGAAGGCCCTGTATTACTATTCCCTTTATATCGAGGGGGAAAATTCGGTCGAGAAGGGGACGGCTTTTTACCGGAAGCTGCTGGCGCTGATGCAGCTCAAGAAGTACAAGGAGATCATCGATCTTATCCAGCAGGGAGTCGTGCCTCCGATGAACGAGGAACAATGGAAGGATATTCCGCTTTTTCTCAGCCGGAGTTTTTATCATACCGGTAACCTGGAAAAAACCTACAATATCATGTATTCGGCGGACCTGACGAAATATTCGGGAGACGATCTCACCCTTTTCGTCCGCTCGGCGCTTTTTGTCGGGGATGCCGATTCGGCGCGCGGCGCTGCGGCGCTCATGAAAACCGACCAGGTCCGGTACGCCGAATCGCTCATGCTTATCGGGGATCATTACAGGAACAGAAAGGAAAACTCGGGTGCGATAGACCATTATGTCAGGGTGGTGACGGAATGTCCCGCCTCGCCCCTCGCAGAACGTGCCAAAATCGACCTGGCAGGCGTCTATCTCGCGGAGAAACGACCTGCGGATGCGGTTGATGCACTTGAAGCGATCACCTCGCAGCCTTTCATGATCGACAAGAACATGCTGCTCGTCGTCGCGTTTTTCAATCTCGGATATTATGAAAAGGCCCTGTTGCTGACCGAGAAAGCCCTGCCTTTCGTGCGCAAGAACCCCAATGGAGAAGGAGTCGTGATGCTGAATCTTGAATACCATTACGGCAGAAGGGATCTCAAGGAATTCAACAGGCTTTTACAATACCTTCCGCAGTCGGGGATGAGCAGCCCCCGTGTTCTGTATATGAACGCGATGTTGTGCTATGACGGCGGATTATTCAAGTCCGCCAACCAGTACTTCTACCAGCTTTCAAGACAGGACAGCGAGTACCTCGATGATTCGCTGTTTTATCTCGGGATGATCAACGGCCTCGCGTATTCCAATAAAAAGGCGGCTGCGCAATATTTCGAGAAACTGATCCAGACCGACGGAGTGCCCGAACCGCTGCTGCTGAAGGGAAAAATTAATCTTGCATTAATCCTGTTTGAGAATAAAAGAGTGGCCGAGGCGAGGGCCCATCTCGAAGATGTCCTGGCGAGTTCCAACAGGGGTTTCCTGAAAATACAGGCGCAGAACCTGCTGGAATATATTCAGAAAACGGAGAACGCCAATGAGTAGCGTAAAAGTGGTTGTCATACACGGACCGAATCTCAACCTTCTCGGCGAGAGAGAGCCCCATATTTACGGGAAGAAAGGACTCGATTCGATAAACACCGACCTGACGGATTACGCCACAGAAAATTCGATTATCCTGGCGGTCATGCAGTCGAATTCTGAAGGCGCGATCATCGATTTCATCCAGGAGAACAGGGACGCGAAGGGTATTATTATTAATCCGGGCGCATACACCCATACATCAATTGCGATCCGTGACGCCATCGCCTCTGTAAAAATACCTGCGGTCGAAGTGCATCTTTCGAATGTCCATGCCCGTGAGGAATTCAGGCGGCATTCGATGATCGCGCCGGTCTGCCTCGGGCAGATATCCGGGTTCGGCGCCAATTCTTATCTGCTGGCGATGACCGCCCTTATCAATCATCTCCGGGAACAAGAGCGTTAACACAATGAAGAAAATCGTGATAGCCGGGTTCGGCTCTGCCGGATACGCGGCGCTTATGGCCGTCAAAAAGGGCGGTTCGGGCGCGCAAATAACGGTGATCGACCCCAAGGAGACCGACCTGGTGCATCCGTGCGGAATACCCTACGCGATAGAAGGTGTCGTTGACGGGGAGAAACTCACCCAGAACATCTCCCTCGGCAGGATGGGTGTCATCCGCGAGCGCGGCAGGGTCATTTCAATCGACCAGTCCGGGAAAAATGTTGTTTTCGCCGATTCAGAATCCGAAAAATCCATCGAATACGATATTCTGATCCTGTGCCCAGGAAACAAGCCGGTCATACCCGGTATAAAAGGAATCGACCGTGCAATTCCCCAAAAGCTGCATACGGTGGCCACCGTCGGGGATTTCATGGGCATCAGGACGTCGATCTCATCCTCGAAAAGTGCAATCGTCATCGGCGCAGGCGCGATCGGGCTTGAAACCGCCTTTGCCTTGAAGCGGTCCCTTCCGGAGGTGACTATCGTGGAAATGCGCGATCAGGTTCTGCCCGGAATACTCGATCCCGACATGTCCGCACCGGTCGAACAGTATCTTTCCGAATCCGGAATCAATCTGCTTAAAAGCAGGACAGTGACAGAAATAACCGGCGGGGATTGCTTTGCAGGGATCGTAGCCGACGGAGAGTCAATCGCGGCCGATATGGGCATACTCTCGGCCGGGTTCAGGCCGAACACCGACGCAGCGATCGCGTCAGGCATCTCATGCGGCCGATACGGGATCAACGTCAATGATAGGCTGGAAACGTCGATACCGGGGATTTTCGCAGCCGGCGACGCGGTTTCGGGATGGTCGGTCATCGACGGGAAGCCCATTCCGGCAAAGCTCGCCACATCGGCCTACAAGCAGGGCTCGGTCGCAGGCGCCAACGCGGCAGGAGGGAATGCCGTGTACC
>JAKLIV010000013.1 GCA_022709405.1 Spirochaetota bacterium | reverse complement strand
TGTCGGCGATGAGGTCGCGTTGGGCCAGTACGAAGCGCATCCCCTCGTGTCCCTCGGTCATGCCGTCGCAGGGCGCAGGCACGTTGAATTCATAGGGGAGCCCCCCGGCGGCGTGTACGCCCTCCTTGACCCGCTGCGCGATGATGTTGAGGTGCGCGTGCCCGGCATTTATTTCTGTATATGAATTCACGATCCCGATGATCGGTTTTTGGTCAGCTTCCTCGATATCGACCCCGGTGCCTGAAAACAGCTGTTTCCTGACAACACTCACAGGGAAATCACTGTTATCAAACATGGGCTTACTTTTTGGCTTCTTCATTGCAACCTCCGGAAAATATGTTCGACATTATCGTACAATATACTGCATTGACATACTACAGTTGCATTAATGATACGTCAATACAATTATCATCGAGATGGGAAGGATTATATGGGGTGGATAGCCGGGAGCTGCTCTGAGCAAGGGGAAATGAGTGCCACAGATTGCTCAGAGCAACCTTCATTGGTTGTCGTACTTGAGCACCTCGCCCGAGATATATTCGAGCGCCACGCCCGCCTGCCTGAACATTTCCTCGGATTCGGCCCCGGCATGATAACGCTTCTCGCATACGACGCGCCGTATTCCCGAATTGATGATCAGCATTGCGCATGTCCGGCAGGGAGTCATGCGGCAGTACAGTGTCGCTCCGTCGATCGATATGCCGCGCTTCGCGGCCTGGCATATTGCGTTCTGCTCTGCATGCACGGTGCGCACACAATGCTGGGTCACGTGCCCGTCCTCGTGCACGACCTTCTTCATCTGGTGGCCGACATCATCGCAATGCGGGAGACCGACCGGCGAACCGACATACCCGGTAACCAGGAGCTGGTTATCGCGCGCGATCACGCACCCGCTCCTGCCGCGGTCGCATGTCGCTCTTTTAGAGATCGCGTGCGCGACCTCGATGAAATAATCGTCCCATGAAGGGCGATGATATTTTCCGTTCTCTTCCATTCGATTTCCTCAGGGGGGATATTAAACTTCGCGCTCCCGGAATACGGCGCGCGACGGCATCCACCGATTACCATATGGGCCACGACCGGTCAAGCCGAATATAATGGCAGACATCTCTTCGCCGAAACAGGGCCGAAGTCGAATTCGGCTTGACCCCGGCTTACAACGAAGATAAATATTCCCACATAGCAGGTAAATCGGAGATAACGCCTATGCCGGTACTGGTCATACTCGCACACCCAAATAGCGGAAGCTTCAACCACGCCATCGCAGACACGGTCGTGCGCACGCTCAAAGAATGCGGACATGAAGTCATCCTGCACGACCTCTACCGCGAGGAATTTGATCCCGTACTTCCCGGAAGCGAGATCCCAAAAAACGCTCCTGTCGCCGCGGCGGTCGAGGAGCACTGCCGGCAGATCATGGCATGCAGCGGTATGGTGATCGTGCACCCGAACTGGTGGGGCCAGCCTCCCGCAGTACTGACCGGGTGGATAGACCGAGTATTGAGGCCGGGCATGGCGTACGAATTCGACGAGGACGACAGCGGCGAAGGCGTGCCGCGCGGCCTTCTGACCGGAAAGACCGCCGTTGTGTTCAACACATCCAACACCGCCGAACAACGCGAAAAGGATTTCTTCGGCGACCCGCTCGATCTCATCTGGAAAAAATGCGTGTTCGAGTTCTGCGGTATCGAAACATATCTGAGAAGAACATTTTCCGTTGTCGTGACCAGCTCTCCTGACCTGAGAAAACAGTGGCTCGACGAAGTTTCTTCCGTGGTCGTCAAATATTTCACCCCGCATCGAAAGTAAACGAGAACATCCGGGATGGATGAAAATTGAATTGAAAATTTCGCCCGGACATGTCATACTGTTGACATGAAAAGTATCATTAAATTCATCTTCGCAATCCTGTTGTGCGAGACCGCGGGCCTGATCGGTTCACAGTTTACCCGGATGTCGCTCGCGCCCTGGTACGCCGGACTCGCCAAGCCGTTCTTCACCCCGCCGGCATGGGTGTTCGCGCCGGTGTGGACGCTGCTTTACGCAATCATGGGCGTCGCGGCATTCCTGGTATGGAACAGCGGCCAATACAGGCCCGAGGTAAAAAGACCGCTGGCTCTCTTCGTCATCCACCTGTGCGTGAACATCGCATGGTCCGTCGTCTTTTTCGGCATGCGCTCTCCAGAAGGCGGCGTCGCGGTCATCCTGCTCCTCTGGGGGATGATACTCGCGCTCACGATCATGTTCATGCGTATTACCCGCGCGGCGGGCTGGCTCATGGTTCCCTACCTGGCATGGGTCACGTTCGCCTCGGCGCTCAATATCGGCGTGGCAGTGATGAACTGACAAAATTTTTCTGTTACATTCAGGCAGAGTAAAATACACACATGGGTGACGGGTATTTCGTGTCAGCCCGGGGTACACCCCATAAACAACCTATTAAACAAAAAAATGCAACCGGTCTAATTTTCAGGGAATATATATATACGGTTCAAGGATAGTGTGAATTCATGCTCGACAGAATAAAAAAATTCGTACAAAACGTGGCCTCAATCAATGATACTCCCGAGAGCCTTTCACGCGGAATAGCCATAGGTTTTTTCTTCGGGGTTAGCATTTTCTGGGGACTACAGATTATACTCGCCCTTCTGTTTGCACAGTTGCTGAAGGGGAACAAAAAAGCAGCTGCAATCATGACAGCTGTCAGCAACCCCCTTACAACACCCGTCATATATCCGGCATGTTACAAAATCGGCCATTTTATCGTGAATGATCCCGAAAAAAACATTGACTACTCGGCGATCTCCACGCTCGTGGACATCATAAACATGGGACTCCCGTTTATCGAAGCAATGCTTGCCGGGACATTCATTGCAGGTTCTGCAGGAGCCCTTGCATGTTATATCGCCTCGAAAAATTATTTGATGCACAGAAAACGTCATAACGCCGCATCGATGGCGGGAATAAAAGATATGGATGGTATTTCATGATCTGGCACATTACCGACGTAAAAGAAGTACTGCAATCGATGAATTCCAATGCTCAGACCGGCCTTGCCGCTTCAGACGCGGCGGATAGAACGGCCAGGATTGGAGCAAATGAACTCGTCGAACGCGGTGGAAGGACTCCCTTGAGGATTATCTGGGAACAGGTTACGGCGACGATGGTCCTGATCCTCATAGCAGCGGCAATTGTATCGGCCGTCATGGGGGATGTAAAGAACACTACCGCCATTCTCTCCATCGTCGTGCTGTTCGTAATCCTCGGATTCGTTCAGGAATACCGCGCCGAAAAGGCCATAGCGGCTTTGAAAAAAATGTCGGTCCCGAACGTACGGGTCCTGCGCGACGGTATTCTTTCGGAAATCTCGGCCAGGAACCTGGTGCCGGGCGACATCGTACAGATCGAGACCGGCAACATAATACCGGCAGACATGAGGCTCATCGAGGCCGTAAACCTGCGGATACAGGAATCGGCCCTGACCGGGGAGTCGGAATCCATCGAAAAAAATTGTGCGGCCCTGGAGAACGAGAACCTGCAGATAGGCGACCGTGTGAACATGGCCTACATGGGGACCGTTGTGACCCAGGGCCGGGGATCGGCGGTGGTGACGGACACGGGGATGCAGACCGAGCTCGGTAAAATCGCCGGGCTGATACAGGGTGTCGGCCAGGAACCGACACCCCTGCAGAAACGCCTCGATTCCCTCGGTAAAAACCTCGCCCTCATCGGCACGGGAATTTCGGTCCTCATCTTCGCTCTCGGCGTCTGGAGGGGCGACGAGGTCAGGCACATGCTTCTTACCGCGGTGAGCGTAGCCGTGGCCATCGTCCCGGAAGGATTGCCGGCAGTCGTGACCATCACCCTCGCCCTCGGCGCTCAGCGGATGCTGAAAAAAAACGCGCTCATACGGAAACTCCCCGCGGTAGAAACGCTCGGATCGGTCACCGTGATATGCTCCGACAAGACCGGCACGCTCACCGAAAACCGCATGACGGTGGTCGTGCTTGATGTCGCGGGACACACCCTCGATCTTTCGGTCGATACCGGCGGCAAAGACCGTCTGCTGACCATGGCAGTCAAAGGCCTGCCGGTGCAATCCTCGCTCACGCTTGCAGCCGCCGGAGGCGCGCTGTGCAACGACGCGATGCTGGTCGACAGGGGAGACGACGCGTACCATGTGCTCGGCGACCCGACCGAAACTGCGATCGTTTCCGCGGCGCTGAGGATGGGTTACCTGAAAACCGAGCTCGACAGGGGATTTCCCCGCGTTGCAGAAGTCCCCTTCGACTCGGAGCGCAAGCGCATGACCACGGTGCACGAGGTGCATACCGCTGGGAAAATCCTGTTGCCCGGGATTTTTACTGAAACAAAAAAATATATCGCCTTCGCCAAGGGAGGCATCGACGGGCTTCTCGGTGTCGCTACCGGCATATGGTCCGATGGAGAAACCAGGCCGATCGATGATGAATGGAGATACAGGATCACCAAAACGAATGAACAACTCGCCGGCAAGGGAATGAGGGTGCTGGGAGTGGCCTTCAGGCCCCTTGACTCCATCCCCGAAAATGCGTCGATAGAGAAGGACCTGACGATCGTCGGCCTTTTCGGGATGATCGATCCGCCGAGAAAAGAGGTTAAAGCCGCGGTCGAGACCTGCAGGGCTGCAGGCATACGCCCTGTCATGATAACGGGAGACCATCCTCTCACGGCAGTGGAAATTGCGCGCCAGCTTGGTATCGCGGAAAATGACAAAGCCCTGACCGGCGCCGAAATCGAGAACATGGGCCCGGATGAACTGAAAAAGGCCGTCGGCGTCACCAGCGTTTTCGCGCGTGTCGCACCGGAACACAAGCTGAAGATCGTGCAGGCGCTCCAGGAAAACGGCGAGATCGTCTCAATGACAGGAGACGGGGTGAATGACGCGCCGGCGCTGCGCAGGGCCGATATCGGCGTCGCAATGGGCATCACCGGGACCGATGTATCCAAGGAGGCCGCGGACCTCGTACTGCTCGACGACAATTTCACCACCATAGTCTCCGCGGTAAAACAGGGCAGGACCATTTATGACAACATCAGGAAGTTTGTGAAATTCAGCGTCGCGGGCAATATCGGCAAGGTGCTGGTAATGTTCCTCGCTCCCTTCATCGGCAAACCGATACCCCTGCTGCCGCTGCAGCTGCTCTGGCTCAACCTGCTCACCGACGGGCTCCTGGGCCTGGGGATGGGGGTCGAGAACCCGGAACGCGACGCCATGAGCAGAAAACCCTATCATCCCCGGGAAGGCGTATTCTCCCGCGGCGGGGGATTCCTCACCCTCTTCGTCGGGATTCTTATCGGCGCGCTTGCGCTCGGGATCGGTTCATGGTACTATTATTCAGGGAGGAGCGAATGGAGGACCATGATTTTCACATCCCTGGCATTCATGCAGGTCTTCCAGGTTCTTGCATCCCGCTCGGCCAGGGATTCCCTTTTCACCATCGGAGTGCTGGGAAACCGGCTTCTGCTGCTCATGGTCGTACTGGTAATCGGGCTTCAGTGCCTCGTTATATACACGCCGGTGGTGCAGGATTTTTTCAGTGTGGCGCCGCTGTCGTTGTCTGATTTCGCTGTTGCCGTTGCATCCGGAATAATCGTCTTTATCGCCATTGAAATTGCAAAAAAAATGCTTCGAATGAGTGGTTCGAATCCATGAAAAAAACATGTAATAGCTTGACAACAGAATTATCCAAATAATAATTTGATGAAACAATGGCCATCGTAGTTATACTTACCATTCACAATTATCGATGATCAAGGAGGAACGAAATGCTGACAAAAAGCGGACAAAAGCTGGCAGAAGTCATCAAAAAGGCGATCGATGATCACGTGGTTACGAACGCAGAATATGAAGAAATCTTCAACCTTGCTCTTCAGGACGGGGTCCTGGACAAACATGAGAAGGTGCTTCTTGCTGAATTCAAGGACATGATTGCTGATAAAACCATCAAGAGAGTCCCGTGATTTCTTCATTACAATGCGGTATAATCATTTTATGAGGGGCTTAATAAGAAGCCCCTTTTTCATGCACATTTAATGTTTTGAAACACGTTTATATCATGATCATACAATTGAGATATTCAAGCAGTCACCCGAAATAATCCACCGGTCAAAACCGCTGCCAAGAATAAAATTCTTGCCTTTTGCATCGCCCCGGGGGATACTTACGAATCAATCTTCCGGTGGACAGACATGGTCAAAAAAACCCTCCTGAAAAGCCTGAATGACTGGACCGCTACCGGCATCATCACCGGCGCGCAAAAAGACACGATCATTTCCTTCGAGGAGAAAAAATCGGGCGGCGCCAGGTCCCGCTGGGCGCTGTACGGGTTCCTCGTTCTCGGCGTGAGCATCATCGGCATCGGCCTGATTTCGATCATCGCAGCCAACTGGGAAGAGATTCCGGGCGGGATAAAGCTCTTCATGGATTTTATCCTGCTCATGGCCGTTGCAGCCGGGGTGCTGGCGCTTGACCGGAAAGAACGCGGCATCCTGTACGATGCGGCCGCCTCTTTCTTCGCGCTATTCGTGCTGGCCTCGATCGGACTCATCTCGCAGGTATTCCATACCGGCGGGGAGCTGCATCAGGCGCTCTTCTTCTGGGCAGCGATCATATTTCCCCTGAGCCTGTTCACAAAGAAAGGATTCATTCCCTATCTCTGGGTTGCCGGCTTTCTCGGCGCGACCGCGGCCTGGGCCGTGTCGGACGCGTTCATCTGGAGCGAGTACACCAATGACGATGAGGTCATCCTGGCGCTGGGAATGGCGCTGCCCTTCCTGTGCCTGTTCGCCGGAAGCCTCATGAGCAGGGCAAAAGTCCTGGGGCGCCACAGCACGGCTTTCATCCAGTGGGCGCTGGTCTTCATGCTCGGCGCAATCATAATCACCGACATAAATATCTCGACCGGTGAATTCGACGTCCCGGCGAAGATAATGCTTCCCGCGGCGGTGTTCGCGCTCCTGGCGCTGGCCTCGCTGTTTGCCGACTCGAAGGTCAGGATAAAAGAAAAATTGATCATCCTTATAATGATCTTGATCACCGCGCTCCCGTATATCCCCCTGCTCTTTCCCCCGGACCCCGAGGCCATCCGCACCGGAAACGAGTTCCTCGGCGCCCTTTACACGATCTCGATGCTGATTTTATTGAGCATGCTCTTCGTGGTCAGGGACAGCAAGCGGCTGTTCAACGTCGCCACGCTCCTGGCAGGGCTGCGCTTTCTCGTGGTCTATTTCCAGGTATTCAAGGACCTCGCAGCCACGGGCTTCGGCCTGATATTCTCGGGGTTATTGATCATCGGAGTTTCGCTCCTGTGGTTCAGGCAGCGCGACAGACTGCTGGGTTTATTACGAAGCGTTATCGGAGACAAAGACAATGGCGACACTGAATAAAAAGCTGGCGGCGGCTCTGGCCATGCCCATCATCTTCCTGGCCCTGCTGTGCGCATACAAGTCATTCAAGGTCATGGCCGGCAGGAAGATCATCGTCCCAATCACCGGGTTCGACCCCAGGGACATTCTCTCGGGCCATTACCTGACCTACCGGCTCAAGCTCGATGCGGGAGACGCATGCCAGGGCACCGACTGGGACAGGGACAATATATCGTTGTGCCTCGCGCTTGACGGAGGCGGCACCGTCATCGGTTCGGTGCCGATGTACCACGACGATGATGAAAACCTCTGTGACGCGCTCCTGTCCGGAAAGTGCTCCGGCGGAAGTTTCGTTGCAGGCATCGAGCGATTCTACATTCCAGAAAACGAGAGCGCGGCCCTCGACAGGGCGGTGAGGTCGGGCGAGGGCTCCCTTGTGGTCAGTGTCGACCGGAAAGGCAAGGCGGCGGTCAAGGAGTTGCTGATCAACGGCAGGCCCTGGCGCGAAGCGGTCAGGCATATGAAGAGCCGCGAATAACAGCCGACCCTTACTCAGTCTGAATCAACCCTGAAAACCATAACATAACGATTCACGGGAGGAACGCCATGAGCGACGTCAAAAACAGAAAGAAAGTCCTTATTCTTCTCGGCAGCCCCAGGAAAAACGGCAACAGCGCCGCCCTGGCAGAACGCATCGCAGCCGGAGCCGAATCCGCCGGAGCCGAAGTCGAGTCACTTTTCATTCTGGGCATGGACATCAAACCCTGCCGGGCCTGCTGGTCATGCCAGAATCCCGATGCTCCGGGATGCGTCATAAAAGACGACATGCAGGCTGTTTTCCCGAAGCTCGCGGAAGCCGACGCGTGGGTGATCGCCACGCCGGTCCACTGGTTCAACATGTCTGCGCAGACCAAGCTTTGGATGGACCGCTGTTTCGCCCTGCCGCGCTACGGCAAAAATCCTTTCAGAAAGAAAATCGGTGTCGCCATAAGTTACGGCGACACCGACGCGGTGGCCTCGGGCGCGGTCAACGCCATCCGCTGTTTCCAGGACTCATTTAAATATGTCGGGGCCGATATCGCAGGCATGGTTTACGGAAGCGCTCTCGAAGCAGGAGACATCCGCAGGAATGAAGAGCTGATGGCCGCGGCTGAAGCGCTGGGAAGGCAACTTGCCTTATAAGACAACGGAGAAAATAGTTGACAGGGAAAGACGATAATATATCGTCAAATAATTCAATTACATTATGAGGAGGTCCTGGCCATGAGAAATCATACTGCTGTGCTTTCCGGCCTGATTATCATTGCCCTGACATTCTGCGGTTGCGATGCGACTCTTTCAGGGGCGGCATATCACGGAAAATACGAACTTGCCCAGGAGCTTGTGAATAAAGGGCATGATGTCAATGCCTACGACAAATGGGGATGGACGCCCCTCATGTGGGCCGCCTGCTACAACCAGTACAGCATTGCCCGGCTCCTCCTTGAAAAAGGAGCTGACCCCAATAAAAAATCGGTCAAGGAATACAAATCGCTTGCGATTGGATCGACTCCGCTGATGGTTGCTGCATATTACGGCAATACGATCATCATCAAGGAAATGCTGAAATACAAAGCCGACCCGGAAATCAAGGACACCCAGGGAAATACTGCGATGACCTATGCCGAACAGTTCCATGGAGAAAGCGCCCTGAACGTATTCAAGGCAAAGAATTAATATTTCCCATACTTCGCGGTATCGGGTCCGTGAAAACAATTGAGTCAAGATTCAGCGGATTTGCAGTACGCTAAAATCTCATGCCGCACGAGGCCATGAACACGTTCTTGCCGAGGTGATCCGGCAGGACGTTGAGCGAAAAGGATATCCGGCCCGCCCGTCTCTCCCTCTCAAGGCGGTAAACCTCATACGAAGGCTCGATAAGATAAGCGCAGACAATTTCAATCGCCTTGACAATCGCCAGCGCGCCGAAAGCGTATCCGTAATCCGACCCGTCGCCTGTCGAATACGCCCCGAACCCGGCAAGGGCCATCTCGGCGAAATAGAAAGACCATCCCGCGATCCGGTAGCCCTTGTAGAAAAGCCCTCCCCCGGGGACCAGCAGAGAGAGAAATGCCGCGGCCTGGTCACGGTGCGTGAAAAACGGAGGAAGCTTGCGGGTCAGTTCGTACTGGTACGCGAGCTGGTCCAGGAAGGACGCGGCGTAGGTCGTGAGCAGCGTCGACCAGCAGAATATCTGGAGGTTCTGAACCGCCGCAGTCTTGTCGCTGTCACGTATCCAGGGCGCGAAATTGGTCTTGAAACCGGTCATCATCCCAGTAAGGGTGAACTGGGTGAAGACCAGCAGCGGGGTGAGCACCGCGTTCGCGATCGACACCTGCTGCTTCACCCCGAGATAGCCGCAGGCAAGGTACGATCCGTATCCGGGCAGTATCAGGCTCGCGCCGTTGTTTATGAGGCAGAAGGCCTTGGCAAAACGCTTTCCCGGATCGTCACCCTTCAACTGTTCCACGGTCATCGAAGATGCGAAAATGGTGTTCCTGTCAATCGCCTCGTCGAGTTCATGCACCGCCTCTTTCCACGCTGGATAAATTTCAATGGCCAGACCACCGGCATCCCCGAGAGACTCGCATGCCGCGATCGACGAATTGCGCGAGGTCTTGAGCACATCGATCTTTCCGCGGTCGGTCGAATAGCTTCCCGGTTTCAGGCCGTGCCATTCGCCGGCCCCGATCAGTGTCTCGCCGCCGCTTGTACCGATTACCGGGGCATACAGCCCGAGGTCCCTGTGCAGCCAGGCGATCTCCCTGGCGACCTTCAGAGGGATATTGTTGATTATGCGGCTTCTCACCGTTGTCTGAGTTTCCAGGTTTTTATAGCGGCCGTCAAGCGCCGAGACCCTGAGCACGGCCAGGTACATGTCGCCGGCGCGCTCCAGGTAAACCACGCAGCAGACGGCGGCTCCGAGATCCCTGGCGATGCCGGTATAATCGCCGGCGGATGCGGATCCCGATACGGCGCTGCCTGTCGAATCACGGTCAACGGGATAGAACCGGCCCAGACGCGTGAAGACCTCGGCGGTCTCCACCACGGTCTTCATGCCGATGGCGTTGAGCTCCATGCTGAGCCCTGCCTGATAGAAAATCGCGGCCTTCGCTCCGAAATTCTCACCGAGGGATTCCGATCCGGACGAGGTTCCGGGCCCTGCCTCGGACCGGGCGATAAAAATGAAAAGAAGCATCAGCGCCGAGATAATTATGTTTATTTTTTTCATCCGCATGACCCGCTAAAACCGGTAATTGCACTGCAATCCCACGCTCACCCCGTTCTCGCCGGGATACAGCACCGGTTCGAAAGAGGCCGAATCCTCAACGACATCCCCTCCCCGTATCCGGTCCTTGATCAGCACCGCGTGGACCACCTCGGCGATCTTGAGGGCGCAGAAAACTCCGGCATACGCGTATCCCCTGGTCTCGTTTATCCCTTCCCTGACATAACGGTCCCTGTCGCGGTCGTATCTCTCTCCGGGAGAAAACTCGTTTATGATGAGATACAGCAGCGCGTTGTTGAGATGGAAGTAGAAATATCCCCAGAGGCGATGGCCGCGGTAAAAATGCCCCGCGCCGCCGGAAACCAGCGCCAGGTATGCGGCGCACAGGGGATTGCCCATGAAACGCCTTCTTTCAAGATAGTTGGTCGCCGTTTTGAGATAATCGTTCGCGAACGCGTCCACGAAAAGCGCCGCGCCGCCGGCGAAAGCGAAATACCAGGCGAAATGCCACTGCGCCATGGTCTGCCTGGATATATTCTTATGCCTGTCCCGATACTGGCCGGGATAATGGACAAAACCGTTGATTTCAAAATACAGGTACGGAGCGACGTTGAGGGCCCACAGCGCGAGCCCGGTCCAGTCTGCAGTCCGGTAGTACCCAAAGATCGGGGCGACAACCGGCATCAGCGCGCTCGCCGGTCCGGTGAGCAGCAGCATATAAAGCGCGTCCTGGTACGCAGGGGGTTCAAAGATCACCTCCTTTTTTCTGCCATAGTAGAAATCCTTCAGAAAACGGGATTTGTCTTCGTATCGCAGAAGGATGAAATCCCCAGCCCGAATATCTTTATCATGCCCGGCGACGACCGCGCCCGCAGAAACAACGGTCTTGCCGACCGCATAAAACCGCCGAAGCGATCCTTCGTTTGCGCCGGCGATCCGGTACACATCGTATGAGCCCGAGACCCCTTCGGAGACTGACTGCCCGTTACCGAAATAAACCGGCCGGCGATAGGCCGACATCAATCCCGCAAGAAAGTGTCCGGCCTGCTCCTCGCAGATATAGCTGAACTCCGTCACCGTATATTTGGCGTACAGCGGCACCTCGACCGAATAGCGGTACACTGCCTTGTCGTCATACGGAACATCGGGGGAATGGGCCCTGATCGAGAACAGAAGATGATCGCCGAGGTCCCTGACCGATCCGGATATGACGACGTTGATGCCGGCGTCGCGGGAGAACTCGAGAATGCAGCTTTCGTCACGGCATCCGAATTTCGCCATCTGGTCTCGCAGCAGGGCGCTGTTAACCAGGTCGAAGACCCCGATCGAGCGCGCGATATTGTCGAGGTGCAGCTCGAGCATCTGAGCCAGCTGCCCCTCGCGTGGAGACAGGGCGCCGAAGCCTGCAACGCCCAGTATAGGTTTGGCTGCTTGGGCCCCCCGGCATACAAGCAGGAGGAGGATGAGGACCGCGGCTCGTTTCATCTGCTACTCTTCGATTCCCCTGCGGGCAGGCACACCCCTGCTGTAGTAATGCTTGACCTCAACCATCTCGGTGACCAGGTCTGCGCGCGCGATGAGGGCTTCGGTCGCCCCCCTGCCGGTGAGGACCAGCTCTGTTTCGGGCCGCTTCAGCCCGATAAGCCCGAGAAGCGCGTCTTCGCTGAGAAGGCCGGCCTTCATCGCGGTGATGATTTCATCGAGCACCACGACGGAATAATTTCCTTCGGAAAGAGCGGCCCTGGCCCGGTCGTACCCGTCCCGGGCGAACTCGCGGTGCTCGTCCCGGTTCTCGCCCGGCATGCAGAAATCCCTGCTGCCGTACTGCTCGACAAAGACCAGATCATGAAGCCTGGCCAGGGCGCGCAGTTCGCTGTACTCCCTGCCCTTCATGAACTGGATCATCAGGCATCTCATCCCTGCGCCGGCGGCGCGCAGGACAAGCCCCAGGGCGGCGCTCGTCTTGCCCTTGCCGTTTCCCGTGTAAATGTGAACATAACCCTGTGATTGATTCATGTAAGCCGCCGACCGGGAGCGCGGTGAAATTCCGTGCGCCGGTTGCCATTCATGGTACATTTCATCCGAAAGGTCAAGCCTCAAAATGTCCCGGCTGCTGGATTATTTTTTTTCAGGGCCGGAACCTGCCGAAGCGAGTCCGGGTCTTATGCGGATGTCCGGAAGGAGAAAAAAAATGAAAAGGATCGCACTTGCACTCATGATGTTGCCGGCGGCGCCGGAACTTGTTACGGCCCAGTGGAGCAACTCCTGCGCCTACGGCGCGCCCGGGCCTGACGGATTCCACGGATTTGCCGGAGGGAACATCATGTGGCTGATCACCGTCGCGATTCTGGGCGTGCTTATTTTTTGCGGGACACGGTTTCTCGATAACGGCCGCAGCGACGGGAACGCGCCGATGACAATCCTGAAGGAGCGCTATGCCAGGGGAGATATTACCAGAGAAAAATACTACTCGATGAAAAAAGACCTTGCCTGATCATCCTTTCAACGAATCGCAGATAAAAATCATATGAACGGAATTCCCGGGGGCCGGCTTAAAACCGGTACCGGGACCTTTTCTTGAGATCGTCCAGATGGGAAAAAATATAACAGCCCGCGTAAATGCTTATGCCGATACCGAAAACTATGTTCAGGGGAACGAGAAGCCTGGCGCCGAAATGGCCGGTAAGCCACGAGAAAGAATCGCTGAACGTGATCAGCATGATGCTCAGCCAGATGACCAGGCCGGTAAACGCCCACCTGAGGGTGGATATGGTGTGGCCGTAACGGCAGCCGAGCAGCTGAATGCGCTCCATGACTTCACCAGAAAGTCCGGCCGGAACTTCATACGGCCCGTCATGCTTCAGCTTTTCGAGCGTTGACCGCAGCGCCGATATTTCCTTCCTGAATCTGGGTGAAATGATCATATACGCCCTTACCGAAAGCGGGATCCTCGCGTTGTTGTCGAGCTCGAGAAAGCGCATGAACATTTTTTCATATCTCATGATAATCCTCCGCGATCGTGCCCTTCAGGGAATCCCGCAGTATCTGCTTCGCCCTGAGCACATCGGACTTTATGGTGTTTACCGGCACGCCGGTAATTTCATTGATTTCCTTGTATGTCAGCCCCATAAAAAAATAAAGGTCAACCGACAGCCGGTAACGCTCGGGAAGCCCGTCAATGGCGTCCCTCAAAAGAACCCGGACCTCCTCTGTCAGGTGGGATTCCTCGGGAGAACTTTCCCTTGCCGGAACCACGCAGCAGGACACATCGCTTTCCGGCTTCGTCCCCTGTATCTGATTGATCCCGAAATTATAAGCGATCCGGGTCAGCCAGTGCTTGAAAGGAGCGCTTCCCTTGAACGTTTTCAGGTTATTGTAGGCCCTGATGAAAACCTCCTGAACGAAATCGCAGGAATCCTCATAATTTTTGAAAAACCTCATCCCTATGCCGTAAATCTGCTTCTGGTAGCGCTCGACGATTTCCCTGTAGGATGATGTTTCGCCCAGGATAACCTGCTTTATCAGAATTTCATCAGGCACCTGGTCTTTTTTCATCATTCTTCTTCTTTATAAGCATTCTCACCGAGAAATATATGATGAGCCCGATTCCCGTGGCAAGGGGAATGAGCCCGCTGAGCACGCCATAGCTGAATCCCTGCATGACAAAAAAGAACAGGAGAAGGCTCGCGCCGATGCACGTCAGGAGCAGGCCGGCAAAAAGGCTGAACGCGTCAAGATCGAAATCGGCTTTTTTGTACAGCCCCTTTTCTATGAGGAGTACTTTCTGCTTGTGGTTCCAGAACAAGAAGAAAAAAATCACGAGGCACCCGAAAACAATCCCCACAATGGGAATGATCGTCACGATGATCTGGGCGGCAGTTGAAGGCATGCATTCCTCCTTATCACAATTACAGATGACTGCTTCACAGGGTCCGCGACCCTTACAGCATTTTCGCTTGCGACCTGTTTTAAGTAAATCACTTTTTACCGGCCCCTTTACGCGGCCATGCCCGACGCATCCCTCGTCCTCGCCGAGTAATCCATCGTAATCGAACGGCACGCCTTTACCGCCGCGCGATATCTCTGCTTCACCATGACCCGGGACTCCCTGCACAGTGTCAGATAGCATCTCCTCATCGCAAAAATGTATTTTCTTCCGGTTCTTTTAATCGCGAACGCTGAATCATGCCTTTTCAGGCGCGATATCTCGGCGAACCTGCGGCACAGGTCGGCCTCGCAGTTCTCGACCATGTTCAGGAATACGCCCATACTGGTTATTTCAGCGGTAATTTTAAAAAAATGGTGGCCCTTGACGGCCAGATTGACAGCGTCGACAAACCGGCCGGGTGCGACGCAGAGCGATCTTGCAAGGTATTTCAGATACTGAAACCCGTATCCGGAAAATGTCTGCGTGACCAGGGAAAGCAGGAAGGCGCGCACATATGACAAGCGGATTCTTTCATGAGAGGAACGCCCGGGCAGCCGCTTGAGAAGATCGATGCAGCGGCTGAAATAATTGCCGGGGCTGTAGATTGCGGATATGACCCTCCTGTACCCGGCTATCAACCTGCTCGGGGGCATTGCGGTGCGGAAATTCGTCTCGAGCACATGGGTATTGTTGCCCGAGCTCTCCCCGATAATGCGGCCTTCGAGCTCGAGCCTCCGGTAAAGCCGTGTTCCGGGCAGCGCGATCAGAATCCCGACCATGGCCAGCGGGATTGCCGCGCACTGGATGAAGTCGATCTGCCGCTGGAAGATGTCATTTCTGTCGCTGTCAAATCCGAGTATGAAACCGCCCATGACCTCGATTCCCCTGCGTTGTATTCTCATCACCGATTCGAGCAGGTCTTCTCCGACGTTCTGCGACTTGCCGGCCTCCTTCAGGGAATCGACTTCCGGAGTTTCGATGCCGATGAACACCATGTCGATCCCGGCCGCGCACATGAGGTTCATCAGCTCTTCGTCACCGGCGAGATTGATGCTCGCCTCGGTGAAAAATGAAAACGGGCGGCCCCTTGCGTTCTGCCACGAAATAAGCGCCCTGAGGAGCTCTTTTACGGCCGTTTTATTTCCGATGAAATTGTCGTCAACGATGAATACCGGGCCGCGATAGCCCATGACGTACATGGCGTCAAGCTCGGCCAAAAAGCGATCCGGGCTTTTATAACGCGGCACTCTGCCGAACATCTCGATAATGTCGCAGAACTCGCACTTGAACGGACACCCGCGGGACGTCTGGACCGCCATCGAGCCGTAGGCATTCATGTCAAGCAGGTCGAAACGCGGAACAGGCGACGATGAGAGATCGGGCTTCACCGGGCTTGAATACACCTTCCCGGCACAACCGGCCTCGTAGTCTTTTATAAAGGAAGACAGCGTGATCTCCGCCTCGTTGAGGATGAAGTGATCGACGCCCCTGATAGATTCATGGCTTGAGGTGGGATACGGCCCGCCGGCGGCCACGGGGGTCCCGGCCCTGGCGCACATTTCCACGACTTCCGTAAATGATTTTTTCTGCACTATCATTGCGGACACCATGACCAGGTCGGCCCACTCGATCTCGGCCTGTTTCAACGGCCGTATGTTCATGTCGACCAGCCTGACCGCGTACCCGGCCGGCAGCATGGCGGCAACCGTGAGCAGGCCGAGCGGCGGCATCAGTGAGCGTCGGCCCACGAACTTCAATGCATGATCGAAGCTCCAGTAAGTCACCGGTATTTCCGGATACACGAGCAGGATATTTCTTTTTGCGGTCATGACTGCCTCCCTGCACGATTTCCTGCGGGCGCAGTTTCCGGGCGGACCGTCATTCCCGGCGCCATTCTTGCCGCAGCGATCCGATTCGCTTTTTCAGAGCTGTCGATTTGGGGAAGAGAGTTCGTCCGCATGGGATTATCCTGATTGTAAAAAAAGAGGATTACAAAACAAAAAGACAGCGAGATACACCGATGAGTTGCAAAAACTTATGGATTTTGAGTTGCAGGTTGCGGCCGGACGGTTTAATCGGCGTACATTGCGTCGATGATGTCAGCGTATTTATCCTCGACGACCTTTCTTCGTATCCTCTGGGTAACGGTTATCTCCCCGTTTTCCACTGTGAGCGGATCGGGAATAAGGGAAAACCTTTTTATCTTTTCAAAACGCGCGAAAAGCGCGGTGCAGTGCTCGATGCGTGCGGCGTACAGGTCGACGATTTCTTTGCGTGCGAGGAGGTCTTTCAATTCGGTGTATTCTATCTTGTTTTCACGGGCGAATTCCCTGAGAGCCGAATAATCGGGGACAATCAGCGCCGAAACGTATTTCCTGCCGTCGCCGCAAACGACCGACTGTTCGATGAACCTGTCCCTGTTCAGCGCGCCCTCGATGTTCTGCGGGGCGATATACTTGCCCCCGGACGTTTTCATGATCTCCTTTATCCTGTCCGTTATGCGAAGCTCGCCGTTCTCGTCGAAGATCCCCCCGTCTCCCGTTTTCAGGAATCCGTCGCCGGTGAAGGCGGCTGCGGTCTCCGCCGGCTTGCGGTAGTATCCCTTCATGATGTTGCCACCGCGTACGAGTATCTCCCCGCTCTCGTCGTCGATCCTTATTTCAACGCCGGAAAGTGGCTTGCCCACGGTCCCGAACTTGAAATGACGGAATTCGTGGCACGTCGCCGTTGCGGACGACTCGGTCAGGCCGTATCCATGAAGGATGAATACCCCGATCGAATAAAAGAACTCCTCGACTTCCTGCGCCAGGGGCGCGCCTGCGCACGGCATGAATTTGATCCTGCCGCCGGTGAGCATCCTCATTTTACGAAGCACCACGCTTTCGGCAATGCGGTAGCGCAAGCTCAACAAGGGCGAAACGAAGCGCTCATCCTTTATCCTGAGGTGATAGTCCCTGCCGGACTTTATTGAAAAGGCAAATATCTTCTTTTCAATCGACGAAGCTTCCTCGAGGCGCTTGTGTATGACGGCGTAGATCTTCTCTGCAAAGCGCGGAACGATGCACATGACCGTGGGCTTGACTTCCTGAATATAGTCGACGATCTTGGAAGGGTCGTCGAGATAAAAAAACCTGAGCCCCCGGTGCATGCAGTACAGTGTCCACATCCGCTCGAGCACATGGGAAAGCGGAAGATAGCAGAGCGATACATCGTCCTCGGTCAGGTCAGGCAGTCTGAGATCGTGCGCGCGCGCCTGGAAAGCCATGTTGGAAAAAGTGAGCATCACGCCCTTGGGCTCACCCGTGGTGCCCGAGGTATAGATCAGGGTCATGAGATCGTCCATGGACATCCGCGCCATGCGTTCCTGGATTTCCTTTTCGTGGCTGCTTCTCCTGCCGGCCTCGAGAAAATCCGAAAAATACACGATCTTCTCGGACTTTTCGATCTTGACGCGCTCGTTGAATACGATGACCTTGATGATACGGGGGGAGCGGGCCATTATATCCATGATAATGTCATACTGCTCCTGGTCGCCCACGAAAATGGTCCGGATCTCGGCGTCGTTGAGGATGTACTCCACGTGCCTGGAGCTCTCGTTGGGATATATCGTGGCCGATACCGCACCGGCCCTCTGAGTGCCCAGATCGGCTATCGTCCATTCGGGCCTGTTCTGCGAAAAGATGCCGATGTTTTCCTGCTCGGCCACTCCAAGCTCGACGAGAGCCCCGGCCAGAGCATGCACTTTCTCGCCGGCCTGCGCCCACGAAAGCTCGACCCATTTCCCTCCATCCAGGTAATTCATGAAGTTCCTGGCGCCATATTTCCTCACCTGCTCTTCAAAAACACGGACGAGGTGCACGTTTTTCATATAAACACTCCCGGGAAGCGTTGCTCTTCAGTACCCGAAGGCGTGATGATGCCATTTTTTCACAGGTGGGGCATTTAATGCAAGAACATTACCCTCAGGCGATCAATGAAAAGAATTGACAAAGAAAAAAAATAATTGCTAAAATACGACAGTTGCAACCCTGATGATAGCATCGATATTCCGAACTTCGCCGCAGAACTCCTTAACGACGGCAGGGGTGACCGGAACCGTTCGATATGGAAGAGGATGAGATCTGGTGGTCTTCGCGGTCTTCAAAACCGTAGGCTGTAATTTATTGCAGCGGCAGGTTCGATTCCTGCCCCTTCCGAATTAATATCACGGCGTTTCAACTTACATCAACCCGGCATAAAATGACAGACACGGCGAACATCCTCAGGAGCATCCCCCAGGTCGAGAAGCTCCTTCAGAACGACGATATCGCGGGCTATATTCCCGTGATCGGCCGCGGCATCACGGTAAAAATCATCAGGCAGGAGACCGATAAGCTCAGAAGAAACATCGCCGAAGGAAAGACAGCCGATGCCGATTCGCTTCTGCCGGCGATCCTGCGCAGATGCGGCGAAAAACGGCTCGAGAAGCTCCAGAAGGTCATCAACGGCACCGGAATCATGATCCACACGAACCTGGGAAGGTCGCCGCTTTCACCGGAAGCCCTGCGGGGCCTCGCGCATGAATTGTCGGGTTACTGCAACCTCGAGCTGCACCTGCCCTCCCAAAGGCGGGGCCGCAGGGGCGGATTCGCCGAGGAGCTGATCTGCGAGCTCACCGGCGCGGAGGACGCCCTCATCGTCAACAACAACGCATCGAGCGTTTTCCTCATTCTCAACTGCCTTGCTCGCGGAAAAGAGGTGCTCGTGTCCAGGGGCGAGCTCGTACAGATCGGCGGCGGATTCAGGATACCGGACATAATGAAGGAGACCGGGGCCGAACTCGTCGAGGTCGGCACGACAAACATAACCAGCCTTCAGGATTTCCGTTCAGCCATATCGGAGCGCACGGCCATGATCTTTTCCGCGCACCAGTCGAACTTCCGCATCCGGGGATTCACCGAATCGCCGGACCTCGCCGGGCTCGCCTCGCTTAAGAACGGGAGGCTCCTTGTTGTGCGCGACCTCGGAAGCGGCAATCTCACCGACGCAGGCCTCCCCCGGCCGGCCGAACCGACCGTGGCCTGGGAGCTTTCACAGGGCATGGACCTGGTGTGCTTCAGCGGCGATAAGCTGCTCGGCGGGCCCCAGGCCGGAATAATTGCCGGGAGTTCGAACCTGATCTCGGCGCTCAGGGCGCACCCGCTCATGCGGATGATACGGGTCGACAAGGTCACCTATTACCTGCTGCAGGAAACCCTGCTGAAATACTCCCAGGACAGGGAGGACCAGGTCCCCCTGCGCAACATCATCCGCAACTGCCGGAAAGACGCTCCATGCAGGCTATCGAGGCTCATGAAAAAAATCGGCCACCCGTCGAAAAAAGACCTGCTGAAAAAAGTACGGTCGGGATCCGCCTTCGGCGGCGGGTCCATGCCCGATGTCGAGATCGAGAGCGTGGCGCTGAAATTCGACATCCCCGGTGCGAGGCCCGATGACATCTACTCGTTTTTCATACGAGAGAAGACCCCCGTGGTGGGCGCCATAACCCGCGACTCGTTCACGATAGATTTTTCGACCGTGCTCGACGGCGACCTGACCGATCTGGCGCGCTCGATAGATTCCTGCCTGCGGCATTTCTGCGGTTAGAAGCATGTACATAGTAGGCACATCCGGACATATCGACCACGGGAAAACATCGCTCATCCAGGCGCTGACCGGAACGAACTGCGACCGGCTGCCCGAGGAAAAAGAGCGGGAAATGACGATCGATATCGGATTCGCGAGCATCGATTATCCCCGCTTCGGGACCGTGAGCATTATCGACGTGCCGGGACACGAAAGGTTCATCCGGAACATGGTCGCGGGCGCCTGGGGGATCGACCTGGGACTGCTCGTGGTCGCGGCCGACGACGGCTGGATGCCCCAGACCGAGGACCATTTCAGGGTGCTCCAGCTCCTCGGCATCGAGCGCCTGATCGCGGTCATCAACAAGACCGATCTGGCGGACGCCGAAATGGCCGACCTGGTCGAGGAGGAAATCCGTCAGAAGCTCGAGGGAACGCCATACGCCGGTTCCGACATCGCGAAAGTATCGTCGAGGACGATGGACGGCATCGACAACCTCAAAAACCTCATAGTCGAAAATCTGCGAAGGCTCAGGAAGGCCTCGGATGCGGGGAAGCCGTACCTGTATGTCGACCGGGTCTTCGCATCCAGGGGCCACGGCACCGTGGTGACCGGCACCCTGAAAAACGGCGCGTTCAGGGAGGACGACGACGTGACCGTTCTGCCGGGCCGCAAGGGCGCGCGGATCAAAAAAATCGAAAGCCATTACCACGAGCAGAACGAGGGAAGCCCCTCGCAGCGCACCGGCCTCAATCTTCCAGGCATAGGAACCGACGAGGTCCGCAGGGGAAGCATCGTGGTCAGGGACAATTTTTTCGCCGAATCCGGCGACATCATCGCAGAGCTGAAGCTCCTTGAACGCAGGAAAGAAATCAAGAACAACCTCGGCATCGAAATTCTCGTCGGAACCGCGTCGGTCAAGGGAAAGCTCATTTTAATGGATGAGGAATACTCCGGCCAGGAATCATTCGCCGCACGCGTCAGGCTCGACGAGCCCTGGTTCTTCTATCCCGGCGAAAAATTCATCCTCACCAGCCCCGGCGGATTCCGCGTACTGGGCGGCGGCACCGTGCTTCTTCCCGGATACGACAGCCGGCGCTACAAAAAAATAATCAGGGAGGCTCTGGCCGAAAGGAAATCCGGGGACGCGGCCGGAATGATGGAATTCATCCTGTCGGTCAACGGCTGGGCCAAACGCGATGAACTCGTCGCGGGGTTCCCGCTGGGAACGAAAAAACTCGAGAAAACCGCGGATGAGCTCATCACCGCCGGCCGCGCAGTGGCCCTCGGCCCCTTCATGGTCACACCCGCTTTTTTCGAATCCGCGGCGCGCGCAATCGCCGGCGAGATCGAATCCAGGGTAGGGCCGAACCTCAAGGAAATATCCGACCTGACCGGAATCCCCCTTGAAGTATGCAGGAGCATGATGTCCCGGGTCATGGAAAAAACCGCTGTCATAGAAAAAGAAGGACGCTATTTCTCCGGTTCGAGCGTCACCGAGGACAACCTCCCCGCGGCCAAAAGAAAAATACTGACCGACATCGAGGCTGCCGGCGCCGAAGGGGCCGAGCTCGATAAAATAGCCGACAAAAGCCTGAAGCATGAAATCGGCGAGCTCATCAAGCTCAACTTCCTGGTGAGCCTCGACGGCAACATCATATACCACAAGAAAACCTACGAAGCCATGACCGGGGCAGTGATGAAGCTCTTCGACACGAGGGAAAAGATCACGCTCCAGGAGGCGAGGGACGCGTCGGGCCTTTCCAGAAAATACCTCCTGCCGCTGCTCAACCGCATCGAGCGCGACGGCCTGGTCAGAAGGCTCGGGGATTTCAGGATCAAGACATAGGCGGCGACATGATCCTGGGTTTCGACATCGGCAACACCAACACCCTGATGGGGATCTACCGAGAAGAGGAAACCGTCCCCCATCATACGTTCCTTTTCGGGACGCAGAAAGACGTCACATCCGAAAACCTGGGCACACTCATCGAGGGATACCTCGACGACTACCGCGCCGAAACCGGGTCAACCGACAGGGTCTCCGGATTCATTTTTTCGAGCGTGGCGCCCGAAATCAACGCCCGGTACGTCGACGCGGCCATGACATTCTTCAATGCGGGAGCGATCGAAATCAGCCACAAGAGCAAGCTGACCGTAAAAATAAACTATGACGATCCCTCGGAGCTGGGCATCGACCGCATCGTAAACGCAGAGGCTGTTTACAGGGAATACGGCGGGAACGCGATCATCATCGACCTGGGCACTGCCGCCACGTTCTGCGTGCTCCTCGAGGACGGCACCTTCGACGGCGGGCTGATCGCACCGGGCATAGGCACCACGATAAGGGCCCTGTCGCAGCGCACTTCCCGGCTCCCCGAGGTATTGTTTGAAAAGCCGAAAAGCCTGGTGTGCAGGGACACGGTCAACGCGGTGAAGTCGGGATTCTTCTACGGGTGGATTTCGATGATCGAGGGCATCATCGACCTGCTGCTCAAAGAATACGGGCGCGACATGAAGATAATCCTGACCGGCGGATCAGGAGAAACCATTTCCAGGAACATCAGACACGCGAACATCCATGACGACATGCTCACCATGAAAGGCATCAAGTACATATACGACATGAACCGCAGGCGCAGCTACAAATCTCCGTCCATGCGGGGGCCGAAGCCTTCCAAAAAATAATCACAGTCTGTGAACATACTTGAAAGCGCGCCGCGTCTGCACGCCGTCGATTTCGCCTTTTTCGACCAGATACTGCAGAGACAGCTCTACCCATCCGCGCGCCATCATGTGCTTCACCAGGTTCACTCCGGGGTAAATTTCGGACACGATGTTTTTCAGTGTCACGCCCATGCTGCCGTATTTTTTGACGATCATGCGGACCTGGTCAAGGCGTTCGATGCGCCACTTGATGATCTCGCGGATTCGCTTTTTCGGATCGGCCACCGGGCTGCCGTGCGCCGCGAGTATCAGTTCGAGCCTGGGCAGGGCGAGAATGAAATTGAGGGAATCGAGGTAGGCCTCCAGGTCAGATTTGGGCGGCCCGAGCCATGGAGTTATGCTCCTCAGGACATTATCGCCGGCGAACAGGATTCCCCTTCTGGGATCATACAGGGATATGTGCTCGCCCGCATGGCCCGGAGAAGGGAAGACGCGCCATTTCTCGCCGTTTATCTCAATCGCACAATCCTCGTCGATGATGGCGTCCGGGTCGGCGAGAAAATCAATACCGTACAGCATGCCGTAAAACCTGTCGCCGGCTTTCTTGATCAGGGGAACGACGTACTTTGTATACAGAGGGTTAGACCAGCTATCGGTGAAAAGCCTTTCATTGTCGTATGAGGCTATATACCCTTGCCGGGATGAGATAAGCCGGGCCATTTTATCGGTCAGTACTACCGAAAGCCCCAGGCGCTCCCTGATTTTCGCAAGCCCCGAGAAATGATCCGGATGCATGTGCGACGGCAAGACCCTGTCAACATTGAACCCCGATCCCCGCGACCGGCACACATCGCCTATTGAATTGAATTCGCGGACAAAAAAATCGATATCGCTCCGTTTCCCGTAACCCGCGTCGAAAAGAAGGCCCCTCTTTCCGGTGATGACATAGAGGTTGACCGGCGGCCTGAGCCCTCCGAGCCTTCCCTTTTCGGTTACCATGAAAATCCCGGGGTAAACTTCCCTCATCGCGCCTCTTTACATCCTGATACCGCCCGGCATCCCACACCCTTCAGAATTTCAGGCAACGCTTCACCTGCGGGCATTGGGATGTACAGGTCGGTGATTCCCTCAAAAGCGTGCTCCCTGGGGTTGATCTCCACGATGAATGCGCCGTCCTTTCGCGCCCTGTACGGGATCGACGAGGCGGGGTAGACCATGCCGGATGTTCCGAGGACCAGCATGACATCGCAGTCTTTCGCGGCCTGTATCGCCTCGAAAAGGCCCTGTACCGGCTCGCCGAACATCACCACGTCGGGCCTCATCAGGCCGCCGCATTTTGCGCAGCGCGGGGCCAGGGACACCAGTCCCGCCAACGAATAATCGCGAAGGGAGTTGAGCCTGTCCCGGATATCCCTGAGGAAGGGTTTTCTGTCCATTGAGACCGCGACGCCGCAGGACAGGCACTTCATCCTGAAAAAATTGCCGTGCAGCTCGATTATTTTTCTGCTCCCGGCCTCCCGGTGCATGTTGTCGCCATTCTGGGTTATAACTGATTCTATAAAACCGTTTTCTTCGAGAGCGGCGAGGGCCCGATGGCCCGGGTTGGCGTCGGCATTTATGAAAGCCTCAAGCAGGTTCTGAAAAAACGGCAGCAGTTTCCCGGCGTCGCGCTCAAGGGTCCTGAGAAGTCCGTTTACGGTTCCCATTTCCGATACATCGATCTGGCCCCATATCCCGCCCTCGTCCCTGAAAGTCTGAATCCCGCTTTCGGCGGAAAGACCGGCGCCGCAAAGCGCAACACCGCGTTTCGCCCCGGACAGGGCCCTGCAAGCCTCTCGTATCATATCAGCGCTCAAAAGACCTCACCTCGACTCTGTCCGAGAATAGAAAAATGCTTTTCTTCTGGCAAGTGGAAAAAATCTGACCATACGCAGATTGATTTATTTCTTGACCCTTGTCTTCAACAGAGCTCAGGTGGATTATTAAAAACCTTTTGCCTGAAAACGTTACAATGACGGTCACAACGAGATTTAAAACGGATGTCAATCGCCATGGTTGAAACTTTATCCCTCAGGCTGGTCCTCGATCGGCCGAAGATGATGACAGATCTCCGCATCAGAAGCGGGAGTTCCGACCGTCATGCATTCAACAGACTGGCGGACCGGGCCGAATCCGCCGCCATTCCCAGGGCTTTAATCATGGACAGCACGCTTGCAGAAACCCCCGAGGACGGGCTTACAATAGACGGAACGCCGTTTTCAATCGAAAAGATCCGGAGTCTCACGGAAATCCCCTGCCGGGTATTTCCCTTTCTCGCGACCTGCGGCAGAGAACTCAATACTATAAAAGAAGGCGGCAGCATTATTGAATCCTTCTGGCTCCACGAAATAATGATAAAAGCCCTGGAAGGGGCCGTCAATGCTGCGATCCGGTTTGCACAGAGGGCTTCCGCTCTTGATGCCGTTTCACTGGTATCCCCCGGATCATTCCCAGGATGGGACATACATGAACAAAATAAAATATTTGCTCTTTTTGAGGGGCATGCGGAACACGAGGGAATAAACCTCAACAGCGCCATGATGCTGGTTCCCGAGCATTCCCTTGCCGGGCTTCTGGTTCCCTGCCGGGAACAGCATGATCTGTGCGCCCTTTGCGGCAGCGTCACATGCCCGCGGAGAAAGACATCCCGCATGGACCTATAATTGCACTCAAAAAAAAGTGTTACTGAATTATAAACCTGCAAGTTGCTGAATCATGAATCCGGATGACAACATAGCCCTTTCATGGTTATTATCAAGTCAACCTGTTTTCAATTGTTGTATCTACTGAGTCGGATTATACGCGCATATACTCCGTACTCACTATCTCCTAAAAACCGGGTAACCCTGCTTCTCCAGCAGGGTTTCCTATTTTTAAGCGGGTCCACATCCTTCCGATGAGAAAAATTAATTGTAAATTCGACGACTTGCATTATACTGGATTTATTCCTTAATCTGGCAGGAAACTATCATGATTAAATCAAGGGCCGCCCTGACAATCCCGCTGATGCTGCTTACCCTGGTGTTGTGCTGCGGGCATGCATCCCAGTTCAACAAAAAAGACTACGACAGGGTGCTGGCCGGGGATCGCGACCTGAAGGCCCTGAACCTGAGATATAGCAGCCTCAAAGGAATCACGCTTGAAAATGCGGACTTTCGATCAACCGACCTTACCGGCGCCGACCTCAGGGACGCCGTCATTATCAATTCGGATTTTACAGGATCGAACCTTACCGACGCGGACTGCACGGGCGTAAAAATCACGGGATGCAGATTCACAAAGGCGAACATCAAGGGGGCAAAGCTCAAAAAAGCTTCCATCTCCGGAGCGAATTTTTCGGGCTGCGATTTCAGACAATGCGATATGAGGGAAGCCTCGATTAAGGACTCGGATTTCAGGGAAACCGGCTTTTACGGGTCGAGCATGAACAATTCGGCGTTCACAGGCTGCGATTTCACGGGAGCCGACATCATGCGCGCCGATTTTTCGGGCTGCGACCTGACCGGATGCCGGTTTATCCAGGCATACGGGGGTGGGGCCTTCATGGGCAAGGCGAAACTCGACAGGGCCGACCTCACGGGGGCCGATTTTTTCGGGGCCGATATGAGCGGCTGCAGCTTCAAGGGTGCGACAATAAGCGGGACCAAAATGTATAATACCAGCCTCAGAAGCGCCGATTTGAGCGGCCTCGTGATCGACCAGGCGGAGCTGACCGGCGCCGACCTCGCCGGCGTCAACCTCGACGAGGCCAGGCTCAACGATGCGAACCTGATGGGAAGCCTCCTGAACTACGCGCACATGAACAAGACAGAGCTGCGCAGGGCCAATCTCCGCGGGGCCGACCTGACCGAGGCCAGCCTGTACTACGCGAACCTCGAAGAGGCAGACATGACCTCCGCGGTACTGCAGAAAGTCAACATTCGCGGCGCGTTTCTGAAAGGGGCGAAGATAAGCAGGCGCTATCTGAACCTCATTCAGGTCCAGAACGCAACCCATCCGTCGATAATCTGGGTCGACTAACCGATGAAAAATCTTTGCATTCTCGCTTTGCTCCTATCCGTCATTTTCCATTCCGCCGTGGCGTTCGGGAATGAAAAACCGCTGTCGAAGGCCATTGAAGAATTTGCGAGCGGGAAAAAAGGGACACGCATCGCGGTGCTCGATTTTTCAAGCAGTGGCTCCCGGAATTACGACATGTATGTCGCAGACATCATAATCACCGAGTTGAGTAAATATCCGGTCACGCTACTTGAAAGGAAGAGGCTGCAACTGCTGCTCAACGAACAGGCGCTCGGGCAGACCGGGGTCGTCGACGCCGACCAGGCTAAAAAACTCGGGACGCTGCTGCCGGTCGACGTTGTCGTCTCAGGATCGTACACCGAACTGAACGGGAAGCTCGTCATCAACGCGCGCTTCATACACGTTGTCACCGGCGAAATCCTCTATGCATTCGCATCCTCGCTGCCGATCTCCGCGGCTGCCGATGCGCCAACCGACGAGGAGCGCGAAAACTCACAATGCCTGAAAAAACAGGCGGCAGTCAGAAAATCGCTGGAGGACCTGACGACCTCGGATGCCGTTTCAAACGCCGTCAACTGCGCCTCGGCGGTCCCGTTCGAAGGAGATTGCGGGCGCATCCATTACGAGGTCATGGGTATTTTCGTCAGGTATAAAATTTATCCCGAAAAATATTCCTCCTTTCTCGCTGCCGTATTGAAATCCATCGACACTCCCACGAACGACCCGCGCGCCAACGATATAATCCGCTATTTCGTGTCGGACGGTAAAATAGACGCGCAGGAATGGGCCGCATCGTTCGATGCGCTTTCAAGGATGGGCCCCTTCGCGCTGCACATCCCCCTCAATTACATGCTCAACAACTCAAACGAGGACAACGATCTGGTTCTCGACCGGGTCGACCAGATAATGAAACTGGCCGCGTCGAAAAAACTCGGCAGGCCTGTCGCGGTCCCGGAAGAAACTGTCCTCTTCGCCGTTCTGCACGCGGTCAAGCCGCGAGACAGGGACAAAAAAAAGGGGATAACCGGCGACATCTTCGCCAGATACCGTCATCTGGTTCCGGACACCGACCGGCACAGCAAGGAGGCCGTAGAAATACTGCAGAACGCCTACTTCGAGGAAAAATCCCGGCCGACGCGCCGGCAGATACTCATGGTTCTTGTGGATTTCTATGGGAGCAGGCCTGATTCCGAAGAGCTTGCCGAAAAGGCGGCAGATCTGATCCGCACCATGAATTCGAAGATCGAAAGAGACTATTCCGGAGAGCCCGCCGAAAAGGCTGCGTTCGCCGAAGACCTGAAAACGATCAATCGTTCCCTGCAGAACCAGTACTGTCTGTCGCTCGAACTGGCCCGCAAAAAGGGCTACCACTACATAGTGGACGACCGCGTGGAATACATCCTCGGCAACGGCATGAAATGCGCCCAGGCGCCATCAATTGCCGACCTGGAAGCGGCTATGAAGGCAGGCGACTGGGGCAAGAGGCTCAAGGCGGCCGAGACACTGTCAAAAATCGGTGCAGCCGCAGCTCCAGCGGAAAAAACCCTGGTCGCCTGTCTCGCATGGAAAGGACTCGGGTCAGAGGGAGGCAGGATGCGCGCACTGTGCGCGAAAACCCTCGGCAATATAGGCGGCGTCGGCCCTGAAGCGATCACCATGCTTATCAGCTCATTCCCGGATTACGACAACGGCGTGTCATACGAAGCTGAAGAGGCGATAGCCAAGATCGGCCCTGCCGCGATACAGCACCTCGTCAGGGGCCTCGAGCACGAGCACCATGCGGTCAGACTGCGGTGCGCGACGGCGCTGGGAAGGCTTGGAAAGAAGGCACGGCAGGCGCTGGCGGTTCTGAAAAAAACCGCCGAGAAGGACGCCGACCCCTACGTACGCAAAGAGGCGGCCGGCGCGGTCCAGATGATCGAAAACGAACCGTGATCAGGATCGGACGCAGCTCGTGAATCCCATCTCCATCATCTTGATGTCGATATGTGGCGTCGATATGTATTCAAGCGGGGGATAGATGAAACGGTCCGCGTTGCGGCAGTCGACAGTCTTGATGTATGACTTGCATTTATCGCACACGTCAACGCGGTGCTCCTGCTCGTTGTCGAAGGAATAGTATTTCAACGTTTTATCGTCCGCGTTCTCGCAGTTGTTGCAGAATATCCGCCGTGTCGGCCACTTGTGCCAGCAGAAGCTGCAGCACAGAAATCTCTTGCCGTCCTTTTCGAACAGGGACAGGGATGCCGGGGACCCGCAAATCGGGCAGTAGCCCTTCAGCCACTCGGTGTTCGGGTCCAGGTACCTTGAAATCGTTTCCGCAAAAAGGACAAGGGAAGGTTTCGCGCTGTTGTATATGAAAAAAGCGAGCCCGCTTTTATCGACTCCGATGCTTTCAGAAGCCTTATCGAAATAGTGCTCATTTTCACCGAGAAAAGCGCTGTACAGGCCCGCATAATCGAGCGCGCCCCTGGATATTGCGTCAAGCACCAAACCCGCGGCTTCGGAATAATCGTTCCCGCTACCGCGCAGACTGCCGCATATCTCTTCGAGAAGAGCGGCGGCCGAATCTACATCGACGGTGAAATCCGATAAATTCGCCAGGGGGAATTTTTCGCTTACCTTTTTCTTCAGTGTCTCTTCGGGTATATCGACAGCCGGGACTTTTGTGACCATCTTCGATTTTTCCTGTGCGACGAAAATCTTTTCATAAAGATCGAGCAGCGATTCGTATCCCGGCCTGATGCTGTTGAGCTGCCGTACGGCCTTGCTGATCTGCGCGGGTATCATTTTATCTTCATCTGACATTACTGGCTCCGTTATGTTGAAATACAAAAAAAGGGCGGTGAGAACCGCTTTTCGGTTATTTCCCACCGCCCTTTCGTTTAATTCAAGGATAAAACTTTTTAGACTCTGAAAAAATTCCTGAACGACTGGCCCATCTTCGCCAGCGCCTCTTTCCTGGTCACATCGAATGTGCCGGGTTTCGCGGCTGCTGTCTTGAAGTACGTCTCAGGCTTGTACGCTACGAGATAAAGCACCCGTACGGCTTCCTCGTCGATGATCTGGGCCTCGGGGAACTCTTTCTTGACGATTCCCAGCCTCTTTTTGGCCAGGTCGATCATGTCTTCCCTTTCGCCGAAATTCATCGTGCCGGTCGGACATGCCTTCACGCACATGGGCACCAGGCCCTCTTTCACGCGTTCGACGCACATGTCGCACTTGTTGATAACGCCCGTCTTTTCGTCCCTTCTGGGGATGTTGTACGGGCAGAAATCAAGCATCTGCTGGAATACATCTTTCGGCATATCCCTGCATGCGTCGGTGTAAATGACCGCACCGGTCTCCTCGTCGAGAATGACCAGGCCCTTCTTGTACTCGTCAGCCGGGTACTTGCACGACGGATCAACGCAGTGCCGGCACTGGTCCGGAAAGAAATTCCAGGCGACCCTGTCTTTGAGCTTCTGCTCGGAGAAACGCACGACCTTGTAGTTTTTCGGGTTGAGGTCGGGCGGATTCTGATGGCTGCCCCAGCCGACCTGTTTGGTCTGGTTGCCTTCGAATCCCTGCCATTCCTTGCACGCCACCTGGCAGCCCCTGCACGCCGTGCACCTCGTGGTGTCTATAAAAAATGTCTTAGACATGGTTGCCTCCTGTCATCTCGTTCTCGGACGTCACGCCGTCGACCGCCAGCTCCGTCACCTTGTCGGCCTTCCTGATGTTCACGCAGCAGGCCTTGTATTCCGGGATCGCAGTGTTCGGGTCTCCGGCAGATACGGTGATCCTGTTGGTCGAATCGCCGACGCCTTTCTTCGTCCATCCGAACGCAAACGGCATACCGATAAGATGCACAGTCCTGCCCTGGACTTTCAGTGGAGTCATGCGCACTGTTACCATCGCGGCTGCCTCGACGGCCCCGCGAGCGCTTTCAACGATGACTACATCGCCGTTCTTGATGCCTTTTTCGGCAGCAAGCTCAACGCTCATCTCAACATAGAGCTGAGGCTCTGCTTCGAGGAGCGCTGGGTGGTTCCTGGTCTCGCTTCCGCTGCACCAGTGCTCGGTCAGGCTGTATGTCGTTAGGACAATCGGATACTTCGGGTCACCCGGAAGCGCACGCTTGTCCATCTCGCCATACATGATCTTGGCGCACGGATTGTGGATCTGACCGGAGAAACTGTTCGTTTTTAACGGCGTCTCGATCGGCTCGTAATGCTCGGGCAGCGGCCCGTCCACCATGCCGGGACCGAAAATATTGCCCACGCCGGCCGCGGTCATGATAAAGGGCAGCTTACCTTTTTCCATGCCCAGGGGAGGAGCTCCTCCGTCTGCCACGTCGCCGATCCACTTGCCATCTTCCCACTTGATAACGACGCGGTCGGGATCCCAGGGCTTGCCGTTCTTGTCGACCGAGCACCTGTTGTAGATGATTCTCCTGTTCATCGGCCATGCAAAGGAGAAATTCGGGAACATCCCGAGCTTTGCCTGGAGCGGTGTCTGAGAAAGATCGCGGCGTTTCATCAGGTTGCCGTCCTCGGTGAAGCTGCCGCAATAGAGCCAGTTCAGGGATACCGTCGAGCCGTCGTCGGCGAGGTCGGGGAATCCGGCGACCTGCTTGCCCTTGTTGGGCCCGCTGACATAGTAGCCGTTGATCTTTTTCGAGACTTTTTCGGCGTCATACTTGCCGAAGAAGTCCATGTTCACGATCGGATCCGGGAAAGTCCCGCCTTTCTTGTACAGGCTCTTCACCTCGTTCATGATGTCGACCATGATTTCACCCATGGATTTCGAATCCCCTCGGGGAGAGGTCGCCTGCTGGTGCCACAGTGCCCAGCGTCCGCTGTTGCTCACGCTGCCGTCTTTCTCGGCGCGGTGGCATGACGGGAACAGGAACACCTCGGTCTTGACCTTTTTGGGGTCCATACCCGGTCCATGCCAGAAATCTGTGGTCTCATTGTTGAAGATGTCGGCGCAGTACAGCCAGTCGAGGTTGGCCATGGCCTTCCTGACCTTGTTCGCGTTCGCGAAGCTCTGGCACGGGTTCATTCCGAAAACGGAACCGCCCTTGATTTGGCCATTGTACATTTTATCGAAGAAGAAAAACATGGAAGCGTCGCCCTTCTCCCAGCTCTTTGCCGGGTCGAGTTTGGGCAGCCAGTTGTATCCGAAACCGTTTTCCTTGGTCGCAGCATCGCCGAACCATCCCTTGAGCAGGCTCACCACGTACTTGGGCCTGTTCTGGTACCAGTTGACGCTCTTCGGGTCCTTGCTGACCGTGGTCACTTTCTTGATAAAATCATCGAAGGTGGCCACATCGGCGCGCGGCATGGGGATGTATCCTGAAAGAATATTGTACAACAGTGCGTGGTCGGTCGAACCCTGCACATTGGGCTCGCCGCGCAGAGCGTTGATCCCGCCGCCTGCGATGCCCATGTTTCCAAGCAAGAGCTGTACGATCGCGCTTGAGCGGATATTCTGCGCGCCGACAGTGTGCTGCGTCCAGCCCAGGGCGTACAGGATCGTCCCTGCCTTGTCGGGTCTGCCGGTCGCTGCATAGGATTCGTAGACTTTGGTCAGGTTGGCGACTGAAACCCCGGTCACCTCTGAAACCTTGGCCATGTTGTAGCGCGAGTAATGGTTTTTCAGTATCTGGAAAACGCAGCGGGGATTGGAAAGGGTCATGTCCCTCTTGGGCAGACCATTTTCATCCATTTCGAGTTTCCAGTTGCTTTTGTCATATATTTTGTTCTTTGCATCATATCCGGTGAACAGGCCGTTGCTGAAACCATATTTGCCTCCCACGATGAACGAGGCGTTCGTGTATTCAACAACGTATTCCTTGAAATACTTGTTGTTCGCCAGAATGTAGTTGATCATGCCGCCCATGAATGCGATGTCGGTTCCGGACCTCAGGGGAACATGGAAATCCGACCTGGCGGATGTTCTGGAGAATTTGGGGTCGACATGTATTATCTTCGCGCCCCTTTCTTCTTTTGCCTTGAGCACCCATTTAAAACAGATGGGATGATGCTCGGCGGCGTTGCTTCCGATTATTAAACAGCAGTCAGTATTCTTGATATCGATCCAGTGGTTGGTCATTGACCCGCGTCCAAACGACTCTGCCAGAGCCGCAACTGTGGGGCTGTGTCAGACACGCGCCTGGTGATCGATATGGACGACCCCCATCGTCCTCATTGCCTGGCCTGTCACGGCGAGCTCCTCGTTGTCCATCTGGGACGATCCCAGGTGGAAGATCTCGTCGATGCGGTTCACCGTCTGCCCGGCTTCATTCTTTTCTTTAAAGTGTTTGTCCCTTGTTTCCTTGATTTTCTGGGCAACTCTGTCGACCATCCATCCATAGCTCTTCTCTTCCCACTTGTCGCTGAAGGGAGCGCGATAAAGGCAGTTGAGCACCCTCTTGTTATCGTTGATCTGCGAAAGCATCGCAGAACCTTTGGCGCACAGCGCGCCCTGGCTCACGGGATATCCCGGATCGCCCTCGGTGCTGACGACCTTGCCGTCTTTCACATGCGCGATAAAATGGCAGCACACCGAGCAGTACGGGCATATGGAAATCACTTCCCGTGCTCCCTTGATCTTGAGCTGTTTCGAATAGCCCTGGGCGCTGGCGCTGCTGCACCCGATATTGCCGAGGGTTATCGTCGCGGCGCCAAGACCGGTGGCCTTGATAAAATTCCGTCGCGTGATATTCATTAAAAACCTCCATGGGTTCTGCCTCTGAAAGGTATGGAAAAAAATAAACCAGCCCTGCAAGGCAGTGGTGTTGAATATAAATCATTAATAATTAAGAATATTAATAATTCTTTTAGACCATGGGGTATTGTCAATTATTTTTTAATAATCGCATGCTTTCTGTTATATGTTAGTATTAACATATAACAGAAAATTATGTTATACGAAGCATAAAAACTTGATTAAATCAAAGAATAATCCGACCAGCTAAAATTATGCAGGGGACGATTTGATTTTCACTTAACGTCCCCTGCCTTAATTCAACAATAAATCTCGTTAGACTCTGAAAAAATTCCTGAACGACTGGCCCATCTTCGCCAGCGCCTCTTTCCTGGTCACATCGAATGCGCCCGGCTTCGCGGCTGCCGTCTTGAAATACATCTCGGGCTTGTATGCCAGGAGGTAAATGGCCCGCACAGCCTCCTCATCAACGAGCTGCGCTTCCGGAAACTCCTTCTTTACAATGCCAAGCCTTTTCTTCGCCAGGTCGATCATATCTTCCCTTTCGCCGAAATTCATCGCGCCGGTGATACAGGTCTTGACGCACATCGGCACCAGACCCGCCTTGACGCGGTCGACGCACATGTCGCATTTGTTTATAACGCCTGTCTTTTCGTCTCTTCTGGGGATGTTGTACGGGCAGAAATCAAGCATCTGCTGGAATATGTCTTTCGGCATATCCCTGCACGCGTCGGTATAAATGACCGCCCCGGTCTCGTCGTCGAGAATGGCCAGGCCCTTCTTGTACTCGTCCGCCGGGTACTTGCAGGAAGGATCAACGCAGTGCCTGCACTGGTCCGGAAAGAAATTCCAGGCGACCCTGTCTTTCAGCTTGTGCTCCGAGAAACGCACGATCTTGTAATTTTTCGGGTTGAGGTCGGGCGGGTTCTGGTGGCTGCCCCATCCGATTTGTTTTGTCTGGTTGCCCTCGAAGCCCTGCCATTCCTTGCACGCCACCTGGCAGCCCCTGCAAGCGGTGCATCTCGTCGTATCTATGAAAAATGTCTTAGACATGGTTGCCTCCTGTCATCTCGTTCTCGGACGTTACCCCGTTAATATCCAGCTCCGTAAGTTTGTCGGCCTTCCTGATGTTCACGCAGCAGGCCTTTGCTTCGTAAATGGTCGTATTCGGATCCCCCGCATTGATCGTCAAACGGTTTGTAGTGTCACCGCATCCTTTTTTGGTCCATCCGAACGCGAACGGCATGCCGATCAAATGCACCTTTTTGCCCTGAATCATAAAAGGAGTTATGCGGACGGTCACCATCGCCGCAGCCTCGACCCTGCCGCGCGCGCTTTCTACGATGACCCCGTCTCCGTTTTTGATCCCCTTTTCTTCTGCCAGTTCATGGCTCATCTCGACATACAACTGCGGTTCGGCCTCGAGAAGCGCGGGGTGATTTCTGGTTTCACTTCCGCTGCACCAGTGTTCAGTCATGCTGTAAGTTGTCAGTACTATCGGGAACCTGGGATCTCCCGGCGCCGCAATCTTGTCGTGATCGCTGACGAGAACTTTTAAGCATGGATTGCTCAGCTGGTCCGAGAACAAGTGTCGCGTGAGCGGGGTTTCAGCCGGTTCATAGTGTTCCGGGAAAGGACCGTCTACGAGACCCGGGCCGAAGAGACGTCCGAGCCCTTCAGTCTGCATGATAAAGGGATACGTGCCTTTTCCGGTTGACATCGGGGGCTTGCCCCCGTCAGGAGTGTCGCCGACCCATTTGGAGCCATCCCATTGGATCACTATTCTTGTCGGATCATAGGGCTTGCCGTTCATGTCACAGGATGCCCTGTTGTAGAGGATCCTTCTATTTGCTGGCCATGCCCATGAAAATTTTGGATAAAGACCCAGATTTTTTTCGAGAGGGGTCTGTGTCAGATCACGACGCTTCATCATATTGCCTTCTTCGGTAAAGCTGCCGGCGTATATCCAGTTTAAACATGCCGTTGAACCGTCGTCAGCCAGTTCCGTAAAGCCGCTGATCTGTTTACCTTTATTAGGACCGCTTATATAATAACCGTTAACTTTTTTCGCTATTTCTTCCGCATTGTATTTGCCGTAGAAGTCGAGGTTAACAATAGGATCTTTGAATGTTCCGCCCTCTTTTTTATAAAGCCTTATGAGCTCATTCATGATATCTATTATGATCTGTCCCATTGGTTGTGATTCGCCCCTGGGTTTTGTCGCAACATTGTGCCACAGGATCCATCTTCCGCTATTTGCCACGCTTCCTTCTTTTTCAGCACGGTGAGCCGCGGGAAAGAGGAAACATTCAGTCTTGACTTCCTTGGGATTCATTCCCGGTCCATGCCAGAAATCAGTCGTTTCATTGTGGTAGATATCGGCATAATAAATCCAGTCAAGGTTGCCCATCGCCTTTCGCGTTTTATTCGCGTTCGGTATGCTCTGGGCAGGATTGGAACCGAAGATTGAAGCCCCTTTAATATTTCCTTTGAATATCTCTTCCCAGGCGAAAAGAAATGAATTATCACCCTTGTCCCATGCCGATGCATTATCGAGTTTAGGCAACCATGTGTAACCGAAATCATTTTCCTTCGTTGCAGCCTCGCCGAACCATCCTTTCAACAGGCTGGCCATATATTTCGGCTTGTTCTGCCACCAGTTGGCGCTCTGAAAATCTTTGCATACCGGCGTATTTTTTTTGTTCCACTCTGCGAGTGTGGCATCACTGGCCCTGGGCATCTGAAGGTAGCCGGGAAGGATATAATACAACATCGCGTGGTCGGTCGAGCCCTGGACATTGGGCTCTCCCCTCATCGCATTGACACCGCCCCCTGCTATGCCAATATTTCCAAGCAGAAGCTGAACGATACCGCCAGTGCGGATATACTGAACACCGACGGTATGCTGCGTCCAGCCGAGCGCGTACATAATTGTCCCGGCCTTATCAGGTTTACCGGTTGCGGCAAAAGCATCATATACCTTGCGCAGATTCTCCTTGGTTACGCCGGTGACGGATGACACCCTGGCAAAATCGTATCGTGAATAATGTTTTTTCAGAAGCTGAAAAACGCACCTGGGGTTTTTCAGGGTTTTATCGGTTTTAATAAGGCCGTTTTCATCGGTCTCAAATTGCCAGCTTGACTTGTCATACAGTTTTGTTTTAGGGTCATATCCCGAAAAAAGACCGTTGTTGAAACTGTACTTGCTGCTGACAATAAACGAGGCATTCGTGTAGTTGAGTACATAATCGTAAAAATATTTATTATTATCAAGGATATACTTGATCATGCCGCCCATGAAGGCGATATCGGTCCCCGAACGCAGGGGAACATGGAAATCTGAACGTGCTGATGTTCTTGAAAACTTCGGGTCAACATGAATGATTTTTGCCCCCCTCTCCTCTTTGGCCTTGAGAACCCATTTAAAAGTCATGGGGTGATGCTCTGCGGCGTTACTCCCGATAATTAAAGCGCAATCCGTGTTTTTAATGTCTATATAGTGGTTGGTCATCGCCCCCCGTCCGAAACACTGCGCCAGCGCCGGAACTGTCGAGCTGTGGCATACCCGCGCCTGATGGTCGATGTTCACGACACCCATGGCTGCAAGCGCCTGGCGATGGACGGCCAGCTCTTCGTTGCTCATCTGTGAGGATCCCGCGTGGAAGAATTCATCAACGCGGTTTACAACCTGCCCGGCCGCATTTTTTTCCTTGAAATACCTGTCCCTGGTGTCTTTAATGCGTCTGGCGGTCTGTTTCACCATCCAGTCCCAGCTTTTCTCCTCCCATTTATCGCTGAAAGGCGCACGGTACAGGGGTTTAAGCACCCTTTTATCATCGTTGATCTGGGAAAGCATGGCCGCTCCTTTGGCGCAGAGAGCTCCTTCACTTACCGGATATCCCGGATCGCCTTCTGTGCTTACGACTTTGCCGTCTTTAACATGCGCGATGTACTGGCATATGACCGAACAGTATGGGCAGCTGGTGATAATTTCCTTCGCGCCCTTGATTTTCAACTGCTTTGAATATTCCTGTGCGCTGGCACTGCTGCATCCAATATCGCCAAGCGCTATCGCCGCGGCGCCAAGACCAGTGGCCTTCATAAAATTCCGACGTGTGATCCCCATTAAAGACCTCCTCATGGTATTAAAATTTTATTTTCTTTTTCAAGAGCAGGCCTTTGCCACCTGCTAAAATTTTCTATTATCCAAATAATGAATATTTAATATTCAAAATATGGATTAATACAATACTATCATCCATCAGAGTCAATAGTTTTTTTTTAATATACATAAATATTAATATGTTTATTATAGCATAAAAGCTTTACTTAACATGACCAGAAATGGCACTTCGCGGATAATTCTTCTGCGGAATGATTATTAAACGTTGCACCAGATAAAAATCTTTACCTTGCATAATCCAATAAGTCGCTATAATAATATATCGAGATTATTTACGCAGACCGGAGGGATTATGAAACACGGAGCGAGAAATTCGGTTAAAGCCAAAGTCAAATCCATCAAGAAAGGGGATATCATGTCACTGATTAAATTCGAGGTGATGCTGCCGGCCGACATGGCTTCGGTCATCACAACCGAATCGGTCGAGGAGCTTGGCATTAAAGTCGGCGATGAAGTGAAACTGGCGATCAAAGCGGTTCATGTTCTGCCGTACAAAGATTGAAACCGTATTTCGTTTGAAAAACGGGATGCTTCATTAATATTGACTCTTATCACATATATCCGGCACTATGCTTGCCAGATGAAAGAAATTGATATGTGCGGTCAGTCCACGTACGGATTCTCACCGCTGCACGCCGGGCATTTATCGCCGTTCTTGATCTTGAATGCCTCGCCGCACGAGGGGCATATCGCGATCTTGCTGCCGTGAGCATGGAACCCGGTCAGTTCGGGCCTGACCCGGACCTTCTTCATGCTGCAGAGCCCCGCGCCCGCGTCAGCAATCTGATCAAGTAATAGCTGGTAGTTCTGCTCCTTCTTCGGCTTCACCTTGAAGAACCAGTCGCGCACCTCGGGCCAGGCTTCGATTTTTTTCGTATCGATATATACCCTGACACCCTCGCCTTTTTCTTTTTCATAGAGGGTTATAGCGAAACGGCTGAAATTCATCACCCTGAGCCAGCCGTTGCCGATCGTGCACGGCGTGAGAAGCTGTATCGCGTCCGGAAGGCAGGTCTTGGTTTCGGCTATCGCGTCGAAAAACTGTCCGCCGGGGAGGTTCTTCAGAGCGAGATCGACCATGAAGCCGCCGATTAAAAGTCCAGGCGCCAGGCTTCCGTGAAACTCCTTTACGATTCTTTTGTATTCATCATAAGTATAAGACGACATCTTGCCGTCGCCTCCGAGTTTGCTAATCGTTTTTGTTTCCATGAAATATACTCCTAACAGCATTTTAAAATATTTGCCACAGTGATTCAGTGGGCACGGAGAGTCGGGCTAAATTGTTTCCGTCATTCCCGCGCAGGCGGTAATCGATATTGATGAAACACAATGGACTCCCGCTTTCGCGGGAGTGACAGCGTTTCAAGGCATTGCGACGGCATCCTCCAAAGGCCATGCGATGACAATTTGCCCTCACAATCATTCCTGTTTATCTCCCCCATCCTTCCAAATCTCTGATAATCATATAAAGGTCGGTTCATAAAAAGAAGCACCTCCTAAATGATTGCAAAAAACGGAAAATCCGTATAATTTGCAACAGCCAAACAAAAATATGGAGGTGCTTCGATGAAACTATA
>JAKLIV010000129.1 GCA_022709405.1 Spirochaetota bacterium | reverse complement strand
CTCCGGGTGTTCAGATGAAAAAAGTCCTGCTCGTCAACAGCAATACCGAAAAGATGCCCTATCCGGTCCCGCCGATCGGGCTGTGCCTGCTCGCCGCCCGCCTCCAAGACAAATACCATGTCGAGATTTACGACGGCGTGTTCGACGAGGGCGCGGGACTTGCTGAAAAGATCGGTTCGTTCAGGCCCGACTATATCGGGCTCTCCATCCGCAATATCGACGACATGGACATGTCGGGCCCGACCACCTATCTTGATCTCATCGAAAAGTCTTTTGTCGCGGCCATCAAAGATGCGTCTTCAGCGCCGCTGATCCTCGGCGGGAGCGGCTTCAGCATGTACGCCGAATATCTCATGAAACGCTTCGGGGCGGATTACGGCGTATTCGGCGAGGCCGAGGAGACGCTGCCGCTGCTCCTCGACGCGCTCGATCGGGGCGAGCGGCCCGCGCTTCCGGGGCTGCTGACCGGTTCGGGCGGGTGTCTCACGAGGCCCGGGACATACTATGATTTTTCATCTGCGCCGAGCGCCGACATCGACCTGCGCGTCGACTTCAATCCGTACCGGGCGCGGGGGGCTTACGGCGTCCAGACCAAGCGCGGGTGCGCGCACCGGTGCATATACTGCACCTACACCCATATCGAGGGAGGCAGGTTCAGGACCAGGTCCGCAGTGAGCGTCGCCGACGAGATAGAGAGCGCCTGCCGCCGACTGGGGCAGGTGACCTTCGAGTTCGTCGACTCCACGTTCAACGATCCCCCGGGCCATGCCGAGGCCATATGCGCCGAGATAGCGCGCAGAAAGCTCGACGTGCGGCTGCGGACCATGGGAATAAATCCCGCTAACGTGACGCGCGAGCTTTTCGACCTGATGCTCGCGGCCGGGTTCGCCCAGATAGACTCCACGCCGGATTCGGCCTCGCCCGCGATGCTGAAGAGCCTCTGCAAGAACTTCACGCTGGGTGAGCTCGAAAGGGCCGCGGCCATAATCAGGGAGTACGACATGCCGACCATGTGGTTCTTCATCTTCGGCGGGCCGGGCGAGGATGAGCGGACGATCGAAGAGACCTTCGGCTTCATCGACTCGTGGGTCAGTCCCCTTGACATGGTGCACATGACCATGGGGCTGCGCGTGTATCCGCACACTCCGCTGTACGACATAGCGCTCGCCGAGGGGGCGATCCAGGCTGGCGATGATCTCGTCGCTCCGAGGTTCTATGTGTCGCCGCGCCTTTCGAAAGAATCTCTCAGGGAAATCATCACCGCCGCTTCGATGAAAAGATCCAACTGCATTCCCATATACGAATCAACCCCGCCGCCCGCCATGATGCGCGAGGCCATGGAAATGCGGCAGAGGGAAAAATTAGACGAGCCCATGTTCCGCACCCTGCTCAGGATCAGGCGCAGGATGTTCCGGGAACAGGGGCTGGTGCCATGATGGCCGGCGGTCCTCTATGAGGTGCATGATGAAAATTTTAATTGCCGTGTTTCTCCTGTCGCCGGCCTGTCTTCTCGCAGCGGCGCAGGGGGATGCATCGCGGTTGGGCGCTGAAAACACCGTGCAAACCGATCCGGGGCCCGGCGGCGGGGATGCAGGTAAAGACGCCGAAACCTCGCGCGGCTGGTTCCCGGGCACGCGGCTGTTCCATGCGCTCATGGCCGACCCGCGCAGGACCGCTTTTTCGGCGGCGCTGCGGTATGACGACGACGCGTTTGAACGTTACGACAAATCCCCCACAGGAGAGGAAACCGGCGTTCTGGGCAAAGAAAGGGTTTTCGCTTCAGTTACGGCCGGCGGAAGGTTCCCCGTGTACCGGTGGAAGCTCTCCCGGGGATGTTTACAGGCAGGTATCGAGGGCTCGGTGCAGGCGCTGTTCGCGATCAAGAGCAGGGAAACGACCGCGAGCGGCGATATGTCGACCATGCTCAACGCGGACTACTTCGTGGCCATCCCCGTCGAATATGCCTGGGAAGGCCTTGCCGTCCAGTTCCGTTTTTACCACCTGTCAACTCACGCCGGGGACGAGCTGATGGCCCTGTATCCCGAGTTCGAGCGCATCAACCTGAGCTTCGAGGCCGTGGACCTCTTCGTTTCGTATTACATCGTTCCCCAGGCGCGCGTGTATTTAGGGATCGGGTGCGTGATGCACCACGCGCAGGAAGGCGGATTCGACCCGGTCACCATCGACTACGGGGCCGAGTTCAGGCCGTTTGCGCGCATGCGGGCGGGCGCTGGCCTGTTCTGGCAGCCGTTCGCCGCGGCGCACTTCAGGAATCTCCAGTACAACTCGTGGTCGTTTGACGGCAGGTATTCGCTCGGCGTCGAGTTCACGCCTGCAAGGAGGCTCCTGAACACCCGCTTCCAGCTCGCGCTCGGGTTCTATCACGGCAGGTCCTATGAGGGACAGTTCTATCATCAGAGAACTTCATTTGTCGACCTCGGTTTCTCTTTCGAGCTGTAGGGGAAACGGTCCGTCAAATGTAATTGACAAATACGGTCGCGGTCCGCAGGATTATGATATCCATTGCGGGAAGAATTAATGATTAAAGACGTTTTTTGAGGTGAATGTGCTTGCTTCACGGTCGTTTCGCCGTATCTGCTGCGCAGTACTCATGATTGTTGCGCTGTCGTGCTTGACGCGGACGGTATCCCCCCTTGTCGCAGCCGCGGCCGATACCGGCCGTGATGCCGGCGCGTCCGCCGTTTCCGCTACCCCGAAGACCGAAGTTCCCGCAGACGATGAGAGCGGCCGTAAGGCCGCCGGAGACAGGCGGCAACCGCCGCCCGATGAAGTTACCGCTGCGCACGAGGGCGAAACTGCCGGACCTGCCGGTGCGCAAAACGAAGGCGGCGAGGGATGGTCGGAGCCGGTAACAAAAGGGGACATGCTCAGCTTCAGGACCTACACGGTCGCCCTCGGACTGGTCGTGAACGCGGCGGCAGTGGGCCTTCATGTCGAGTATCGCTTCATCCCGTACATCGGACTCAAGTTCATGCTCCTCGACGTTTTCGGGCTCGCGCTCGAGGAAGGGTCAAAGACCCTTGACGTGGGTGAATTTCTCATAGCGGGCCTTCTGGCGCCGACGCTGCACATACCCCTCCGGAGAAACCTTCTGGACCCGTATCTTTTCTGCGGAATGCTGTATTCGAACTTTCACTGGATACACAGCAGGAGCGACCGCGAGGGGGACATCAGGGACCTGACCATAGCCGGGGGCGTCGGCATGGGAGTGCGGATCACCGACTATCTCGACCTCGGAATCAATATCTAGTGCAACTATGACTACCGTGTCGACTGGACCGACACGGCCGCCAGAAAAGGGTCGAGGATCGTGATGGTGCTCCCGTATTTTTCAGTGAAATTGCTGTTTTAGCCGAAATGATCTCTTCGCCTGCCCGGTTTCACGCGCCGGCGCCGGGTCCTCGGCTTGAATGATATAATCGATGACATATTTTAAGAACATAGCGATCGTGGGACTAACGCTTCCCGCAGTGATACTTATGTCGGCGGCCCCCCTGTCCGCGGGGTTGATGGACGCCACGTCTGCATGGAGCTCTCTTCATGCCGCCGCGCCCGCCGGGACTGCCGAGCCGGCCCAGAAGCCCGCTTCGCAGGAGGCATCCGGAAAAGCGCCGGCCGTAAAAAAACAGGACGGCAAGGCCGACCGCTCGGGCGAAGGGAAACTCATTCTTCGCTACGGAGTGCTCGTATCCGTGCCGCTGGGGACCTATCTTTTTGCCTGGCTTTCATGGGACTGGGGAGATGTGCGCGCGAACTGGAAATGGGCGAACGAGGGGTGGTTCGGAAGAAACACCTATGCCGGCGGGGCCGACAAGCTCGGCCATCTGTATTCGCATTACGTGATGTTCAGGCTCATGTACGCGATTTTCAACTACACCGAGGAGGGGCGCTACACGAAGTGGATATACGCCGCGCTGCTGCCGTCGATGCTTTCGGTCGGCATCGAGCTCGGCGACGCCTTTTCATCCGAGCAGAACGGCTTCGCCTATCAGGACATGATCTGCGGATTCCTCGGGATCGGCATAGGCGCCATCATGGAAAGGTTTCCGGTCGTCGACAGCTTTTTCGGAATCAGCGTCGAGTACTTCCCCTCGAGATACATGCGCAGGAACATGAACGAGATACTGAAGTTCGTCGACGACTACAGCGGATGGAAATTCATGGTGAACTTCAAACTGTCGGGGTTCAGGGACATGGGTTTCAAGATCCCGGCGTTCGTGCGCTACGTCATGTTCGATTTCGGTTATTACACTCGCGGATTCACGAAGTACGACAACGAGGTCGGCGACAACGGCAGAAAGCGCAACATCTTCATCGGCTTCTCGATCAACATGGCCGAGGTGGTCGACGACCTTTTCCCGGACAAGTACAAGAACATCGCGCGATACGTGAAGCAGCCGTTTAACTATGTACACATTCCTCTCGGCTACCACTACAGCTTCGAGCTGGATTGAACGCCTGCGTTTATGCGCGGGGCCGGCATTCTATCCGGCCTCGCGCGCTTTAGCTATATCATCATCCCTTGATGGGGATATAGTAGCTCACTCCGAAGAAGAACATGAACCGGGCGAGCGGGTCTTCATGCTTGTCGGCCGGACCGAGATTGGGGACCATGATGTCGAACATCGCGGTAAGGGCCAGCTGCTTGACCACTTCAAATTCCGCCCCGCCGTTGAAATCGATCGAAGCGCGGACTTCCGGGTCGGTCTCCACGCCGGTATAGTCGGTGTACCATCCGGGCAGGTGGACCTGGAGGATGCTGAAGCCGAATCCGCCGCCGACGAACATTTTCACAATCTTGTGCACCGGGAAATAGTACCTGACGCCGAAAAGGAAGGGAAAGACATCCATGGGGGCCTCGAAATCCTCGCGGTTGGGAACGTCATATGCGTAAAAAAGCCGCTCCCAGATGGGTCCCCTGAAGTTGACCGCAAGCTGGTCGATCGGGAAAAACTGGATCTCGGGCTCGATGCCGAGAGCGAACGCTCCGGGCTGGTCGTCTTCGTTCCTGTCGTCCCATTCAGTCGCGCCGCCGATGCCGAAATAACCGCCTATGGAGAGATTGAATTTCTTAGCGGTTTCGGCCTGTGCTATTGTGGAGAACATGAATACCATAACAGCGATGAAGAATCCCATGAACCATGCGATTCTTTTCATAAGTAACCTCCTGAATAATTGAACTTTAATAATGGATTCTGTAAAAATAGGAAAAATAAAATAAAACGTATTGATAAAGCGCATATATATCCGCCATATAAATATTTCAAGCTCTTTATAGATGTTTTTTTAGAAAATCAGCATATTGCATCCCGGTCGTTTGAATGTCCGGCTGGCGGATGTAAAAGCAATGCCGTAACGCGAAAAAAAGTGTTGCCCGCCCGGTGATTTCTGTTAATAGTTAATCATTGCGGTCATCAGCAGCAGGTCCGCGTAATATGCTCCTTTTCCACGGGCCTGTTCCGGGTTGAGTAGCCTGAATATCAAATACCGGGACATGCAAATCACATGAAGATAACAGAACTGTATTCCAGATACAAAGACCGGATGCCGTCGTGGTTGTGGCTGCTCATGATGCTTTTCGGCATCTGCCTTGTAATATGCGTTCCAATAGCTTTTATTTATATCATATCGCATTTCGAAGGAGTGGCCAGCGCAATATTCCTCGTGATCGGCTGGTTTGTTTTCGGATCATTCGCGAAACAGGAGAAAAGGAGCCCGCTGGTGCTTGGGGGAGCAGTGCTTTTCTTCGCGCTTATGGGCATGGCGATAGACCAGACAGGAAACATTGTCTACAACCAGCCCCTGGCCCTTTTATGCCCGGAAGGAACCACCTATGCAAGAAGCGTGGCGACATACAACCCGCTTCCCGGGCGAACCGATTTTGTACAGAACTTCCAGTGTATCGACACAGGCGGAAAGCCTCCCTTTGCCATACCAATGGGGCTGGTCATACTTACAAGGTTTGCAGAATATATATTTATCGCCTATCTGCTGCTGGGCATACGCCTCCTGCTGAAAAAGATCAGGGGACGGCCGGTTCAATAAAAGATATCATCCGGTATTAAACGGATGAATAGGAGGAACAATGAGTATAACATTACCGGATCTGCCGTACGGCAGGGACGCGCTCGAACCGTACATCAGTGCAAGGACCCTCGAATTTCACCACGGCAAGCACCACCAGGCGTATGTCACGAACCTGGTGAAACTCATCGCCGGCACCGAAATGGAGAACATGGCGCTCGAGGACATCGTCAGGAAATGCGCAGGCGATACCTCGAAGGCCGGCATCTTCAACAACGCGGCCCAGGTATGGAACCACACGTTCTACTGGAACTGCATGAAGAAGAACGGCGGCGGCAGGCCGTCGGGCAGGCTCATGAAGAAAATCGAGGATTCGTTCGGCGGGTTCGATAAATTCGTCGAGGAGATGAAGAACGCGGCCGCAACCCAGTTCGGCAGCGGCTGGGCCTGGCTCGTGCTCGACGGCGACAGGGTGGGCATCGAGAAAACATCGAACGCCGACAATCCGCTCGCGCACGGCCGCAGGGCGCTGCTCACGATCGACGTGTGGGAGCACGCCTACTACCTGGATTATCAGAACAGGCGGCCCGATTATATCGCGGCGTTTTTCGAGAAGCTGGTAAACTGGGATTACGTTGAATCGCTGATGTAGATTTCACGCCGCCTCACTCGATCCATATAGGCGATGAAATCGCTTCATCGCCGTCTGACTGCATGACTCGGATATAATAGTATTCTCCGGGCAATACCGTTATTTCGGCCGTCATGTTCGCCTGCTTTCGGCCGGGGAACCATGAATTAATCATGGCTCCGTCCCTGATGAGATCAACGGCGGAGAACTTGTCGTCATCAGAACCGTCATCCACGCTTATTTCAAGGACATGAACGCCCGGCTCAACGATGGAGCCCATCTCGTTTCCATCGATTTTAAAGGACAATGACAGGTTTTTATCGAGAGTCGAATAGAACCTTCTTGCGCGGAAGGCCGACAGTATCTCCCTGCGTGTCTTGAAATTAGCAAGGACCGCCAGCCTCGAAGGCTGGGCGGTTCCCCAGGATGCATCATGGTCGTCGCCCGAACCTGAAGAGCCGATACGCCAGCCGCGCCGCAGGGCCTCGTCGTAATAGCCCAGGTTCCCGTCGTCAACCATGAACCCGTCATTGTAATAGTAGACATCGAACCCTGAATTCCTGTTCCACAGCTCAATGCCCGCGAAATTGTCGACCGGCCTCGCGGCGAAATGATTGAACTCATTGCCATAATCTTTTTGACGCCCCGGGTGGTTGAAGAACGCTATCCCGTCAGTGTCGCCGATCCATGCGCATAACTCGTCAAAGGAATCGGTGGCCTCGTCACGGGAGCTGACGTAATCCTCAGTTTCGAGAATTGACACATGCCCATAGTACGGCGAGGTCCACTCAAAACCCCTGAAAGCCGTGAAACGGTAATCCTGGTTGAACATGAGGGCGGCTCTGGCGGTGTTTTTCCACTCCGCGCCGTCAATTTGATGATCGTGGTCCGTGATCCCGAGAAAATCCATACCCGCAATATCGCGGGCATATTGATACGCTTTAAACGGCGTGTCCCGGCCGTCTGAATAGGCGGTATGGTTATGAATATGCCCCATGTAGACATTGTATCCTCCGATGGGAGGGGCGGGCGGTTCAGAGTAGAAATCTCCGCAGAGAATCAGGAGTGTCGGGAATAATGTCAACAGCCGCCTCGCGCGCGGCGCTTGATTGTGCAAGGTAGCAAATAGTCGCATGATGCTGACCCCGCAAGGGAACATCCATAATGTAATTTATCGAGGTTCCCTTGTTGAAATAAAAGCCTCTATGAAATACAATTTAACAATAAAATATGACACAATAAACAATTTGTGGATAATTGAATGAGATTGCCGGCAATTCTTCATCATGTAAATAAACTGTTGAACCCGGCTCGCGCTTTTGTTCTCGGCTCGATCAATGAAGCCGATTACGGAAGGCTGGAAGTCGATATTCGGCGGCAGTTGAATTCCAAATCGTTCATGCTTAGATTTCAGGACCGGCTGGAGAGCCTCTACCGGGCGGATGACATGCCGGTGAGAATGAAAAGATACTTCATCTTCGCCCTTGTTTCGGTGTTCATGTATGATCTCATATGCATCAACGATTTCGTAAGCGCCCCTGACGTGTTTGCAAGGATATGCACGGTACGCCTTTTGATCGTAACGCCCCTGATCACGGCGCTGGTGTTCCTGATCGCCGTGCCGGCTCTTCAGAAATTCGCGGATCAAATCGTAGGGATCGTCGTCGTGATAGCGATCGCGCAGGTTTTTGTGATTCTCGATATAATCGGCGGATCGCCCAGGTCTTTCTATAATATTGTATTGATTATCCTGATCCCCCTGCTGCTCAATATTCTCGTCCGGGTCAGGTTTTCTTACGCTTTATTGTATTCATTGTTTTCCTTTTTGGTCTATATAATACTGATTCTCTTTACGGTGCACGGGCCGATGCCGTTCAAGTTCAGCAATCTTCTGACTATTGCTCTTCTCATTACAGTCTGTGTATTGTCAAATTACAGCATCGAGAAGAAAGAGCGCCGCGAGTTCCTGTACAAGCTGCTCCTCGAGATAAATTCAGTCACGCTCGAGGCGTCGAACAGGGAGCTTACCGAGCTTTCGAGCCTCGACCCTCTCACCGGGCTGAACAACAGGGGCAGCTTCGACGCGATTGTCACACAGCAGTGGATTTCGGCGCTGAGGGAGGGCAAGCCGTTATCCCTGATTTTCATGGATGTCGATTTTTTCAAGAAATACAACGACAATTACGGACACCAGGCCGGGGACGAATGTCTGAAGCTCGTCGCAAAGGCGGCGAGGGGATGCGTGCGCAGGGCGGATGACCTGTGCGCGAGATACGGCGGCGAGGAATTCGTCGTACTGCTGCCGCATGTCAATATAGAAGATGCCGTGGCGCTCGCCGAAAGGATCAGGGCCGCCGTATCGTCCCTGAATATCAGGCATGAGGATTCGACGGTGGCTCCCCATGTCACGGTGAGCCTGGGCGTTGCGGGAATGATCCCCGCGCCGGAAGGAGGTTATACCTGGTTGATCGAGGCCGCAGACAGGGCCCTGTACAGGGCCAAGACCGGCGGCAGAAACAGGGTCGAGCGGGATTGAAAGATGTGCGCCTGACACGAGTTGAACGTGCGACACATGGCTCCGGAGGCCATTGCTCTATCCACTGAGCTACAGGCGCATATATCGCGGCGCGGGGCCGCAAAGAGTTATGAGTTTTGACCGCCCGGGATTTTCTGTCAATAAATAAACAATAAGCGTTCCGCGAATTGATGCCCGCGCCTGCAGTTTTGTTACAGGCCGGGAACGGGTTGAATCCATAATTCAAGGAGCCCTGTACGACTGTGTGATGTCTGTTCAGAGCGCATCAGGGAGGCGCTGCGCGTAAATCCGCCGTCGAATGTGCATAGCATGGCGATCCCGCCGCCGGCGTCTGTGTGACGGAGTGGCCTGCTCTGTGAGACGAAGGACAAGCATCAGTAAGGGCTCCAGTGCGCCTTCGCGGATTACGAAGAGAATCCCCGCTCCCGGAATCCCCCATCTTTGAAGCCATGTACCGTGAAATGAAAAGGTTGTGCCCGGTCATGCCGAGCCTTCGCGCTCTGCGGGAGAATGTGTCCCGGTCAAAGGAGGAGAGCGCCTGCCACGCCTTCATCGCGTCACGGAACAGGCCGCGGTTCGCCCGCTGCGCAGGCGTGCCGGGATTGCGGGGCACCACGTACGAGCGGAAGAACGTTCTTTGATCGTAGCTGTAGAACACGATGTTTCCCGCGCGGCCTGAGAGCGCGGTGAATGCGGGATTCAGGAATACTTCAGCCATGATGAGCCTCCGTACCATATGTGCGAAAAACCGCGAAAGGGAGACAAAAAAATTGCGTTATGCGGATTTTATCTTCCCGCTCCCGCCGCCCCGCATGCGAGGGCGCGGGGGCGGGCTGTGCCGGGCCGGCGTCAGAGCCTGTACTCGATCGTCAGGGCCGGTCTCAGGTATTCTTCTGCATGTTCGCTGGTGCAGAAGAGCGCATCGCTTTCGTCCACTGTTCCGTCCGCCGGGATCAGTATCAGTCCCTGGTTCGACCAGGGATCGTCGATCCATTCCTGGACCACGCCGGTATCCAGGTCGAACGAAACCTCGGTCAAACTCGAGGTTTTTGTTGTGACTTTTTTCGAGGAAATGACCGCCGTATCATAAATGCCGCCTGCCCAGCCCTGGAAACCTGAATTGGTCCATGTCGCGCTTTCGGCCCATGTTGCTACGACATTATGGACATCGATCGTGAAATTTCCGAACACGTTGCTGGAATACAGGGACAGCACCGCCCTGGTTATCGTTGCAAAGGACGGAACATAACCGGCTGGAATGAATTTAATGAGGGCCCGCCTGTTTGAATTCACCCAGGCCCCGACGTGCATCGATGTCGAAGCGCCGTTGTCGGCGGCGCTGCCCTCCTGGATCATCGTGTCCAGGACCTCATCGTTGAAGCCATAGTCTGTATTGGGTTCGAACCCCATGCGGAACTGGACCATGTAAACCTGGTCGGGATTGCTGTCGTCGTCACTTGAGTCGTCGCATGAGAGTGAAAAGGCCATAACGAGAAGAATAAGCGGCAATAATAACTTTTTCATGAAAACCTCCGTACAATAAATCAGTGTCATATAGTACGATGCACTAAAAAATGCAAATAAAAAATGCGTGCCGGCGGGGCGGGATAACAGTCCTCGTCGATGTTCGCGACCATGCCCTCGACCTCGGTTCGTTGCAGCTTCCGTATCGAATGTGACAAGCATCGTACGGTTTTTAGTTTGACTTTTGTAATACTGATTATTATCGTATAATCACGACGGTTGAAGACAGGAAAAATTAAATGGGCAATATTACTGAACTCAAAGACCTTTCAAAAAGCGAAAAGCTGATCATGATGGAGGCCCTGTGGGAAGACCTTTCACGGGATGACAATCAGGTGGATTCTCCCGACTGGCATAAAACATCACTGCATGAAACCAAAAAACGGCTGAGCTCGGGCGAGGAAAAAATAATCGACTGGGTCGAAGCCAAGAGACAACTTCGCAAACGCTTTAATGAAGATTAAAATCCTTTTGTCGGGAATCAATGACCTTTCCCGTGGTCGTGAATTTTATGAAAAACAGAGCCAGGGCCTGGGCGATTATTTTTTAAACTCCATCTTTTCTGATATTGACTCTCTTGCATTGTATGCCGGCATTCACCCGCTGTATTTCGGTTATCACAGAATGCTCTCCAGGAGATTTCCTTATGCCGTTTATTATACATTTGAAGATGGTGCTTCAGTCACGGTATGGCGAATACTTGACATGCGACGCAATCCGCAAGCATTACAAAAAGATTTGCAGGTATAAAAATTCCGCAGCGGTCGTTATACGGAACAAAATGAATCAGCGTAAACCTCACAATGCATTCATCGCCGCAGCGCTGGTATTGATTGCGCTGCTCGTCATACCATGGGCAAAGGGCCCTGCCCGGACCGGTGAAGCGGCCCCATGGAAATTCGCGGTCATAAGCGACACCCAGGCAGACAGGGCCTCGACAGGGATGGGCCTGTGCATCAACGAGAAAATCGTGAAGGCGATCGCGGAGGATGTCGTGCGGGAAAAACCCGAGCTCGTGCTCGTTTCGGGAGATCTCGTGAACGGATGGCTCAAGAACGGCGGAACCGGCTACGCCGAGCAGTACGCGGCGTGGAAGAAGGCCATGGGGCCCGTGTACCGCGCGGGCATCAGGATCTACCCGGTTCGGGGCAACCATGACAGCGGGCCTGAGCGGGCCGCGCTGCCTCCATTGCCCCTTCATCTCGAGCCCTCACCAGATACGCCTGTGCAGATCAGGAAAGCGTTCCGGGACGCCTTTGCCGAATCCGGCATACCGGAAAACGGCCCCCCGGGAGAGGAGGGCCTGACCTACAGCTTCGAACACCGGAACGCGCTGTTCATCGGCGTTGACGTGTATGTCGTCGAGCACCGGG
>JAKLIV010000128.1 GCA_022709405.1 Spirochaetota bacterium | reverse complement strand
GGACGCCGATAAACTGCGCCTGCGTCAGGCCGAAAGCGATTTTTTCATTGAGCCTGATGAACTCGACCGTGAACCGGGCCACGCCGTTCAGCATGCACCAGAGGAAAAATATCCTTCCCGTGGGCAGTGTTCTTTTTCTCACCTGAAGAAGAAAGACCACGACCAGGAACGCGAACATCGACTCGAACAGCGGGGTCGGGAGCACCGGCGAGCTCGTGGGCACGATGCCGTTGGGATATGATACTGCCATGAAGGATTCGCTCGCGATGCCGTAGCATCCGTCGCCGGCGACATGGCACCCGATGCGGCCGATGGCGTAACCGAGGGCCATGCAGGGCGACACGAGGTCGAATATCTCGAGAACGTTTTCGTTGTTCATTCTGATGAGTATCACCGAGGCCGACAGGGCCACGATGAATCCGCCGTACACGGTAAGTCCCGCGCCGGAGAATATCATGCCGAAGGGATCGTTCAGGAACGACCCGAAATTCTCGATGATGTGGAAAATCTTCGCGCCGATTATGGCAGAGGGAATGACCAGCAGAAGCAGCTTGTAGGCGAGCTCCGGGTCCTTGCCGTGCAGTTTGAGCTCACGCTCGAACAGGGCGAACGAAAGGTAGAAGGCGAGGCCGAGCATGATGCCGTATCCGCCGATCTGGATGAATTTATACTGGAACACGATTGGGTACATCGCAGTCTCCTCGTTTGGGTTTGGTCTGCATATTCATCGGGGAAAAATACTCCTTGTCAAGGATTTTAATGTCCGGCGGGTGGGCGCAATGCCCTCATCCTCCCGGCCTCCTTCTCCCTGGGGCGAAGGAGGTGCAAGACTGCTGCTGCCGGATTTAAGGCCGATAACCTGGTTTGTCCCATACGGGGTGCAGGGGCGGAGCCCGAGCGGATCCCGACTGGTCGGGATCCGCCTGTCGGCACGAAACAGGATTTCTCGAAAAGGCCGGCCTGCGGATAACCCACACCTCATTGTGCCCCATAGAGCGGGTTTGGGCGACGGAAACCCGTATGCCAAATAGTGCTTGACCGATCTTTAATCCTTACTTATTTTTAAATCAGTAAGGAGTTATTATGCGCTCAAAAATAACCGACAAATTCCAGATCACGATACCCAAGAAGGTAAGGGAAAGGCTCAAGCTTACCCGGCATGACGCTATAGAATGGGAATTTGAAGATGACAGGGTGGTGGTGCGGCCGTCAAAGCGGCCCTTCATGGATCTGATGGGCTCGATTAAAACCGGTACGGGCGATGTCAAGAAAGACATACAATCGGCAAGAAAAAGCATCGCAGGCCGGTATAAATGAAAAAATACTGTATAGATACAAATGCGCTGCTGTCATTTCTTACCGACAGAAATATCAACCAGCAAAAGACGGTTGAAAAATACCTGGAAAGGGCCATTCGCGGTGAATTGTCGCTGATTGTCATCGAAAATGTAATAACCGAGCTCGTATATGTAATGCAGTCGGTCTACCGGACACCTAAAAATATCATCAGTCAAACCCTGAAGGCGCTCGAAGAAAATCCGGGCATATCGATCGATGGTCATTTCAATCTGAAAACATTGAGGCAGATATGGCCGGATCCGGTCAATGACTATGGTGATGCGCTCATAGTGCTTTATGCCCTTGAAAAGAACTGCGAGATACTCACTTTCGATAAAAAATTATTAAATTCTTTCAAAAAATTGAAGGCATAGTAAGAAATTATTCCAAAAGAAAAAGGGTGCAGGGGCGGAGCCAACGCAAACACGATGCTTGTCCCATACGGGGTGCAGGGGCAGAGCCCGAGCGGATCCCGACTGGTCGGGATTCGCCTGCCGGCACGAAACAGGATGTTTCGAAAGGGCCGGCCCTGCTAAATAATAATCCCCCTTTTGAGGTAGAACATACCTAGAACATGAATAGAACATGAATAGAAGGTGAAGACAGGTTGAACGGATGTGAAAAAGCCCTGTATCCGGGGCTTTCCAGGCGATGTCCGATCAGTACTCTATTGAATTCTTGAGTACCCTTTTCAGCAATAGATAGTCCGAGATATGAAAGTCCGGGATATTGACCCAGAAGCTTCCACCCGACGCATACGTGAACCATATCAGCTTGCCGCCGCCGTCATACCTTTTGAGGAAATATGTAGGGATGCCCTCCCCGTTTCGCGCGATCGTCTCTATCGAGGTATCGATAGGTATCATCTGATATCGTCGGGCGTTTTCAGTCACGATATCCTGCGTGGTTGGAAGCCCGTCTGCAAGCGGATGGGTGGAATTGACAACGGTGAAATGGGGCGACGCGGTCAGGTCCCAGGTAAAGTCGACGGTATCGCATCCTACCAGGTGGGTATTCACCCCTGTCGCGAACCCCAGGTCGTGTGAACCGCCGAAAAAAATCGCTTTCTTGCCGGCATTGACGACCGAATCGGCGACTGCCTGCAGGTCGGTATCTTGAAAAAGGCCGCCGTTAAAAGCGAAAATGACGATGTCATACGGTGAAAAATCAATAGTGTCCCAGTCGATTGCGGATGCGCTGTCATGGGTGTCGTATACATATCCGAGGTCCTCGAGAGCGAGTTCCAGCGGACCGTTTTCATCACTATAAAAAACCATCAGTATTGAAGGTGTCGAGCTTCCGCCGCCTTCATTACCGCCACCGTCATCATCGCATGCGCAGATGATGCATGACAGGACAAGACACAACGCGATACAGAATTTTTTCATACATTACCTCCCCGAGTAATGGCATGTTATTGTAAATACAATGATTTCCCTGTCAGCGGCTATTTTGCACTATATGTTTAAACATTGTGCATATTTGGCGCTTCAATGTTGCCTGCCGGACATGATCAGCGGCAGATGCCGGATGGCGGTTTACAGGTACGTCAACGGGTACGGTGTATTCATCGCCTGAGTGAATCCCGCCTCATGCATGTGCAGCGTGTTCCGGAGAAGTGATTTCATCTATATCGAGGTGTAAAAATTTTCATCATCAGTCCCGCCGGGGATGACAAGAGCTCCTCTTGCGGTAACAATTAATAGTCCGATACGGGCAAATACCGTTTGACAGGGGCCTGAAAAAGCGCCATGCTTGCGCCGGCGCCGGGATTGAATTATCGGCGCTGATTTTTAACCGACCCGCCCAATTTGGAGAGGGGGGGCGGCGATTCAGGTTTAAGGATGGTGATTTTTCATGAAAAAAGCGATTATCGGTCTTTTTGTTCTGTGCGGCTTATTGCCGTTTCTTTTCGGATGCGACGATTCGGGCGGCGGCGGCTCGAAAGCCGGAAGCATCGATAAAAAGTATTTCAGCGCCAATGCCGGCGGCACCGTGGGCTATTCGCTCTGGGTCACTGACGGCACGACTGACGGCACGAAACTGGTGAAAGACATCGATGAAACCAGCCTCGGCAACGGTCCCTACGGGTTCACCGCGATGGGCGGCAAGACCTATTTCAGTACAACGGACGGTTCAACGGGATATGAACTGTGGGTCACCGATGGCACTGATACAGGCACGCATATTGTAAAGAACATAGATGGAGGTGCCGGCCACGGCGTCGCTGATGCCGGTACCGGTTACTGGGCAGTGATGAACGGCAGGCTGTATTTCTCTGCCGATGACGGGTCCACCGGTAATGAGCTCTGGGTCTCCAACGGCACCGAGTCAGGCACGGTCAGGGTCAAGGACATAAATCCAGACGCCGGAGACAGCGATCCCTATGAACTGACCGTCATGAATGGCTTGCTGTATTTTTATGCGAATGACGGGACGAACGGCGCAGAGCTCTGGGTCTCTGACGGCACTGACGGCGGCACAACCAGGCTGACGGACATAAATCCCACGGGGAACAGCAGCCCGGCTTTGCTTACCCCCATAGGCAACAGGCTTTATTTCAGGGCCAATGACGGCGGCTCTTCATATGGTCATGCGCTCTGGGTTTACGACGCAGATCTGAACGACCTTTCACTGGTTAAAGACCCGAATGAAACAGTTAATGTTCCAAACTACTGGGTTCTCACTGAAATGGTTTCCATGGACGGAGTGATCTATTTCGCCGGTGAAAATATCACTGACAACAGCGAGCTCTGGAGAAGCGAGGGCACAGAGGAGACCACGGATATTCTGACCGAGATCAGGGAAGGGGACACCGGCAGCGCACCCCAGGATCTGGCCGCCATAGACGGCAAAATATATTTCTGCGCTACTAACGGTACCTCGGGCCAGGACCTGTGGATTTCTGACGGGACCGCGCTTGGCACCTACGGCATAGACATAGCCGATGAACCAACAAGCGACCCCAGTTATCCCGAATATTTCACCGAATATAACGGCCTGGTATATTTCAAGGCACAGGACAGCACCGGCCGGTATGAGCTCTGGGTCACCGACGGCACTGCTCAAAACACACATGTGGTGAAAATCATTGAACCGACTGTTGGAAGCGCTCCCAAATACTTGACTGTACTCAACAATAAACTGCTCTTTGTTGCCTTCACTGAAGCTGAAGGTGTCGAGCTCTGGTCCACTGACGGCACCGAAGACGGCACCACGATCCTGAAAGACATAAATCCCGGCGATGCGGACGGCAACCCCTATATCGAGTAGTCCGGGCAGGGAACTATAACCGTGATAGTACAGGGCCGCGTCATGAAACTGATGCGGCCTTTTTTATTCGAATCATCTCCGGGTTTTATCCGATTCCGTATGGAGTATGCAGTGAACGTCATGGCCGAAACAGTGATGAGGTACGGCGGCGACCCGGCCGGTCGGGATTCGCCTGCCGGCATGAAACACGATGTTTCAAAAAGGGCGGCTTTCAGATGACCGGAACCTGCTGTCGAGTAAACCCGGTTTATCCCTGTTTATTGTTCCATACAGGATATTCCTTGACAGTAATTCCCGGTACTATATCTCTTACAGTCATGCGGGGATGGAGATGGCAGGCAATAAAGTATCCCAAATAAAAACGGCAAAGCCTATAAGCAGGGAAGCGATAAAGGCGACCGCCCTTGCCCTGTTCAGGGACAAGGGCGTTGACAGCACCTCGATCAACGAGATAGTTAAAAATGCCGGCATTGCCAAGGGAACGTTCTATCTTTACTTCGACAGCAAGGATGACCTCGTCAACGACGTATTCGAAGATTTCGCAAGCGACTTTTTCAGGCAGGTCGTTGAATCGAACAGGGACCTGCAAAAAATTGCGCCCCTCGCGGAATCTCTTCTGGGTTATTTCAGGAAAAACAACCTGTTCCTGGTCGAGCTCAGAAAAAATCTCATCCAGCACCGGGAATATCCCTACATAAAAAAATCAATGTCGGCGCTGTCCGGCATCATTCTCCATTTTCTCAATGTATATGAACAGTATCCGATCAGGCAGCTCGACGTCTACTCCGAGGTGCTCATTTCTACGATACTCGACATATGCCATCGTCTTTTCATCGATAAAAGCATCAGGTCTCAGAATGAAGCGACGACAATGCTCGAGGATTTCATGAAAAGATTTTTTAACTGTGAGCCCGATTTTTTTCTTGCAAAAAAATGACCGGCGGTCATAATCGTCCTGTCTGGAGAAAAAGCGAAGAATGGCCGCGGCCATTTATTTTTTTCCATCAGAATGACCGGCGGTCATAAATTTTCTGGCCGGCCGTATGATTTATAACCGGAGGAAGCATGAAACCCCTGATGAATATCCCGCCCGGAATGCTCAACAATGCGGGCGACCCTGTCTTTAATAATGATTTTTTCTCACGCTTCAGGCTGCGACACGCTGACGGCCCGCTGCAGCTGAACGACAAGATATTCAAGGACTATCTTTTCCCCACGTTCTACGGCGATGTGACCTGCGCGATCGGAATATTCCTCTGCTCGTATGACAGGGCCGCGCGCCTGGTAGCCCGGCAGCTGCATGAGAAGATCAAACCGGTAAAGCTCACGCGCGGAAGGTCGATCATCGCGTTCTCGTGCTACGAGTATAAAAACGTCATGGGAGTCGCGCCGTACAACGAGATCGCGATGGCGATACCGGTAATGGTCAACACGTCATTCAGGCCGCCGGTCATTCCCATGATCGTCGACTCGTTCAGCCATTTCGGATACTACATCGCGGGAATGCCGGTCACCTCGTACGAGAACCAGATCCGCGGCAACAGGATATGGGGCCTGCCCAAGGTCACCCAGCAGGTCGACATTCGCCAGGATGGAACCGATTGCGTGACCGTCGCCTGCGAGGAGGACGGTGCGCCCTATCTTACTATCCGCGTGCCGATGAAAGGTTCCCCCCGGGAATTCGACACGACGTCCTACCTTTACACGCGCCTGGAAGGGAAGCTGCTTCGAAGCGAAACCAATTTCAGGGCGACCTTCAATGTCAACAAGCACATGGGGCTGCTCTTTAAAAAGAACGTGAAAGCCGGCAAGCGCTTTATCGAGATCGGGAACACCCGGTCTGCCGCGTTCCTGCGCGAACTCGAAATCGAGGAGCACCCGTTCCAGACACGATACGCCGAGCACATGTCGAGCTGTTTCGATCTGCCGGAAAAGAATGTTCCCGCATGGCTTGAATCGCTGAACAGATAAAACTATAATGGGAGAATCAAGATGAACACGAACATGAAAATAGTCATTTTCGGCGCCGGTGTAATAGGACAGACGGTAGGCGGGTGGATTGCTGCGGTCCACAAAAACATCAGTTTCCTCGACAGGGCGGATGTTGCCGAGATGCTCAAGAAGAAAGGCATAACGCTTTTCGAGCAGGGGAAGGAAAACGAGCGCGTGCATCTGGACGTACAGGTGATTGAGGACTTGAAAGACGCGAAGGATGCGGATGTCATCGCGATCGGCGTGAAGAACTTCAGCCTCGATGCCGTTGCGAAGAAGATCAGGGATACGGTCGGCGACCGGCCATACATCATCGGCATGCAGAACGGGGTCGAGAACCAGTCGATCCTCCCGAAGTATTTCTCCAAGGTGATCTACTGCGTCATAGGCTACAACGCCTGGTTCGCCGAGCCGGGTATTGCGGGTTACCAGAAAAAGGGGCCGCTCATCTTCGGAACGCTGAACAGCGGGATCATGAACGAGGTGAACCAGATTGCGGCCGTGTTCAACCGCGGTGTCGAAACCGTGGTGGTCGATCACATACAGGATGCGGCCCATTCGAAGCTCATACTCAACCTGACAAACTCGCTCACCACCCTGATCGGCCACGGCTTCAGGGAGATATCCGACTATGGCCTTTTCCAGAAGCTGCTGTCCAATCTCCTGTACGAAGGAGTCCGCATCGTGAAGGCGGCAGGCTACAGGGAATGCAAGATAGGGGGGATGCCGCCGTGGGTTCTCATTACACTCTCTGCAATCCTGCCCCAGTGGCTCACCAGGCCCCTGTTCAGGAAGAACGCCCGAAAGATGGTCATGAGCAGCATGGCCCAGGACATCATCCAGCGCGGCGGCCATGACTCTGAGATCGAAACCATCAACGGATACATGGTGCGGCTTGGCAGGAAGCACGGCATCAGGGTCCCCTACAACGAGGCAATCTACGAGCTTTGCAGGCGCGAGTTCGCCAGGCCGAAATTCGCTCCCCTCGACGTTGCCGACGTGTGGAAAGAAGTCAGGGCGAGGATCGACGCGGGAAAATAGAAATTCACTGCAGCCTGCGCCCGCGGATGCCGTCCGTCAGCATCTTCATCATTTCCTTCGGGTGGCTGGTCGGCTGCGCGCAGGCGAAATTTCTGCATACATAGACCGTGGCCCTGCCATTGATTGTGGAATATGATTGCAAACGCGGGCATATGGCGTCGATGTCCCGGCTCCCGCCGCTCTCGGGCCTGAAAACGACGACCTTGTTGGGAATATAACTCCCTCTCAATGCGCCGATGAGTTCTTTCGTGTCAGGGCGCCCCATCTGGCCTGCGATGATCACCTCGCTTGCCGGGCCGAGCGCGAAGTCAAGGCCGCATAAAAAGTACGTGAACGCGGATGGCGACGCGTCCGCGTGCGGGCAGAATGCCCTAAAAATTTCCCGGGCCCGTTCATCCGTATCCCCCGTTATACGGGACAATCGAAGCGTGTTCAGGAAAGCCACGGAATTTCCCGAAGGTACGGCCCCGTCGTACAGCTCCCTGGGCCGCATCAACAGCTGCTCGGCGTCAACCGCGGTGAAAAAAAAGCCTCCGCCTGCGGCGTCCTGAAAAAAATCGTACAAATGCGACTGGTATTCCAGCGCCTTGACAAGATAGCGCGCGTCAAACGTCGCTTCGTACAGCTCCAGAAGCGCCCAGATCACGAATGCGTAATCGTCGAGGTTCCCGTCGATGGCCGCTTCTCCCTTCCGGTAGCGATGGAGCAGCCGGCCATCCCCGTTTTGCATTGAGCCCGTCACGAAATCCATCGCGGCTGCGGCGGCCCGGAGAAGTTCCGGATCGCCCAGCGCCTGCGCCCCGCGTGCCAGCGCCGCGATCATGAGCCCGTTCCAGTCGGCCAGTATCTTGTCGTCCCGGTGCGGGTGGACGCGTTGCTTACGGGCCTCGAAAAGCTTCTTCCTGGCGCCTTCGATTGGTGAAAGCGCGTCCATCAGCGCGGGCCTTCCTTCATTTGCCGGCCCGAGGTGCGGGATGAAATGGCCCGCGGGGATTTCGTTCATGCCGTGCGCTGAAAGATCAGAATCATGCCGATACATCGATAAAAACAGGTCCGCTTCGTCCCGCGGTAAAATCTTTCTGATTTCATCCTGCGTCCACAGGTAGAACTTTCCCTCGACGCCTTCGCTGTCGGCGTCTTCGGCGCAGTAAAATCCTCCCCCCTCATCCGACATGTCGCGCATTACATAGGCAAAGATCTCCCTGGCCGTGGTTTCGTATTCCCTGTTTCCGGTAGCCTGGAAAAGCTCGATACATGCAAGCGCCGCCATTGCCTGGTCATAGAGCATCTTTTCAAAATGCGGAACGATCCATTCCGTATCGGTAGAATAGCGGTGAAAGCCGAAACCGAGATGGTCGTAAATCCCTCCCCGCCTCATCGCGCCGATCGTACGCTCCGCCATTTCAAGCGCACGGGCATCTCCGGTCCTGTTCCAGTATCTCAGGAGGAAGAGGACGTTATGCGGCGAGGGAAACTTCGGCGCATCCCCGAACCCGCCGAACGTTTCATCGAAATTCGCCGACAATGAACGGTATGCCCGGTGCAGGGTCTCTTCGCCCGGCTCCTTGGCCTCGCCCGGGTTATCACGCCTCAGGGCCAGGGTGATATCCGACGCGGCCTGGATGATATCGGATCTTCTCTCCGCCCATAGTTCCCTGATGCGGGGGATGATTTCCATGAGGCCCGGCCTGTCATATCTTCTGTTTTTGGGGATATAGGTTGCGGCAAAAAAAGGCTCCCTGCCGGGCGTCATTATTATGGTCAGGGGCCATCCGCCGCTTCGCATCATGAGCCGGCATGCATCCATGTAGACGGCGTCGATGTCGGGACGTTCCTCGCGGTCGACCTTGATGTTCACGAACGTTTCGTTGAGCAGGCGGGCCACCTCTTCGTCTTCAAACGATTCACGCTCCATGACGTGGCACCAGTGGCAGGTCGAGTAGCCGATTGAAAGAAATACGGGCCGGTCTTCCTGTTTCGCCTTTTCGAATGCCTCGCTGCACCACGGGTACCAGTCGACCGGGTTGCCGGCATGCTGCAGAAGGTAGGGGCTTTTTTCGTTGCGCAGTCGGTTCGTTTTCATGGTTGTGTATTCCGCGGCAGTTCACCGAGCAGCGCCATGAATGCATCGCGCTCTTCCTGCGGGGATATTCCGGGACCGCGCGACAGTACCGGGATGCGGTCGATGCGGTACCAGTCGTCGTGCTGCGTATCGAAGAAGCCCCCGTTCATGGTCGCCGCGCCGAGGAACCCGGCTTTGCGCGCCAGGTTTTCGACTGTAGGCCCGGAAGTCCTGTACGGATACGAAAGGAACCCGATTTCGGCCGACAGCCTGGCTTCGATCTCGCGCTTGCATGCGGTGATCTCATCCTCCGCATCCGCGGGCGACGTCTTTGAAAGCGATTCCAGGTCGCGATGCGTCCTGGTGTGCGCCCCGATTTCGATCCCGGAGCGGTGGAGTTCGATCACCTCCCGCCACACGAGATGGGCCGCGGGAAAAGACCTCTCCTCGGGCGATCGGTCCCAGTCGTTCCAGCGTCTTTGGTCGTCGCCCATAAAGTCGGTGGGAATAAACACCGTGGCGGTGAAGCCGTGTTTCCCGAGAACGGGAAAGGCCCGGGTCGCAAAGTTTTCGTATCCGTCGTCAAAGGTTATGCATACAGGTTTTGCCGGAAGAATACCGTCGCAGTGGGATGATCGCCACAGGTCATACAGGCTGACCGATTCGTATCCCAGTTCGCGCAGGGTAGCCATCTGCATATCGAAGAAATCGGCGCTTACCCAGAACCTGGTCGGCGAACGGGTATCGACTTTGTGGTAGGCGAGGATTGGAGCCTTCATCTCGATTGTCACCTCCCCGGCGCATCGGAGAATAGAGTGACTGATGTAAGGAGCTCCCGGATGCGTTCCCGCTCAAGATCAGGGCTGAATTTGTAAGCTACATCGCGGCAACTCTCGAGCAGGGACCGGTAGTATTGATGGTCAGTCTCCGCGCGGAGCATCAGGGCCGTGAGCCTTTCGGTGTCCATGACGGGAAAGAACCCGGGATAGCGCTCTCCGAGAAGGCCCTGCATGCACGGGATATCGGTCACGATGACCGGGACATCCGAAACGATCGCCTCTGAAACCACGTTGGCCCCTCCTTCCATGAGGGAGGACAGGACGAGCGCGCGGCTTCGAACCAGGAGTTCACCGGTTTTTTCTTTCGAGAGCTCGCCATGCCAGATGAAGCGGGGATTCTCCCGGGCTTCGGCCTCTGCCGCCAGGGCTGATTCGTCGTCCATGGCCCCTCCAGCCAGGACCACCCGTATCTTTGAATCGGGCGGCAGCAGACGCGCGGCCTTTGCGGCCCGGAGCGGGTCCTTCACGTCGCGCAGGTTGGCTATGACGCAGATGTCGAAAGAACCGGGCGCAGGCGAAGCGTCTGATGCAGGGCGTAGCGCTGACTGGTATATAACCATGGTTTTTTTCCTGAAGTCTGAAGGCACTTCTTCGAGCGCCGCGGGCTGGAGCGCTACCAGGCGGTCGGCGAGACCCAGCACATCGGAAGCTCCGGGGTCGATTTTTAGATCGCGGTACAGGTCGGTGCCGGTGAAGCAGATGACTATCCATTTGGCCAGTGATTCTTTTCGAGCAGCTATCACCGCGCTGCGGGTCCTGACGGCATGAAACGCGACCAGGAGATCGCACCGCTCCCGGCAGTGATCGTGCTCGATAACGACCCGATGGCCCATCTCCTCCATGAACGCTTTCCAGCGCTCGCTCGTGACGATGTTGCCGTTGCGTTCAGTGCCAGCCGGGGGCACAATAAAGCGGATATGCATGCCTGGTGAACCTGTTCGATTAATCCGGAATGTTTGTCCATCGGATACTCAATTCTTGCATCCGGAATTTTTTTTGTCAATACTTACAGGTTCCGGTTTTGTATAATTAGTTCTTACGCTTCGACATCGTGTTGCGCCTATGCCGATCCGAAACCGGGGTGTCCCGTGCAGCGGGTTTCGGCGGCGGTGGAAATTACTGTGCATCTGAAAAAAGCCCTGACCTGGGAAAGATTTAATCTCTATTGATAAAATTTCAAAAAAGCCTTGCCTCCGCGGGTTTTTTGGTGAATAGTAATTTATTCGGGTCAGGTGCTCTTCGACATTTAGACAGACTCAATACGAAGCAGGCTCAGTGAACCGGTGGTCCGGATGTTTCTACAGTTGCCGGCTGGCTACAGGAAAAATACGTAATGAACATTCTCATCACGGCGTATATCGCTTCGGCGTTCATCGGTTTCGAAAGCGCGCTGTTTGTTTACAGGCTGAACCGGCTGTCGATAACGAACCGCATATACGCAGCCTTCGCTTTTTCCCATTCGCTTTTCTCCATCGTCATGATACAGTTCATCCTGTCGCCCGACAGGCAGGCCTGCTTTTTCTGGTACCGGATATTCACGTTCATCGCCTGCGTGTGCGTTATTTTAAGGCTTCACTATTTCATGGAGCTGGCCGGAA
>JAKLIV010000127.1 GCA_022709405.1 Spirochaetota bacterium | reverse complement strand
TTCATGGGATCGACGTACTTCTCGATGCGCTGGTATACGACGCGGTCCTGATTGTAATCCGAAATATTGTCCACGTTGATTATCTCGAACGTCTTTTCCTTTGAAAGCAGAGCGTGGCCGGAATAAGTGATTGCCGCCGTAATCAAGGTTACAATTAGTAGTTTGTGCGCTTTCATTGATATGTCCTGATAGTGTATTTGTTCCACTGAGTAAATTCTTACGTTTTATATCGGAGGAATTGAAAAATTATGTTAATATTTTTCCGGGATTATACGGAAAGGTTATTTTTTATTGACACTCAAGAAGTACCACTATAGTATAACTTTTATGAAAACCGAAATAGTGACGTCCCTGAAGAGAAGAGCGACAAAGATACTTGCCGAACTAAACAAAACGAGGGAGCCGATATTGATCACTCAACACGGCAGGCCGTCGGCATACCTGGTCGACGCAGACGACTATGAAAGCATGAGAGAGCGGATGCGGATACTCGAAGGTATCGCCCGGGGCGAAACGGCCATCCTTGAAAAACGGGTGTATTCACACGACGAAGCCAGGCGGATAATGCGAAAATGGCTCGACTGATATGGTCGGAACCGGCGCTGACCGATCTGGAAGAAATTGCCGAACACATCGCGATTGATAATCGCGATGCCGCTAAAAAACTCGTTCAGCGAATTTTTAATGCGGTCGAACGGCTCAAATCCCATCCGAAATCGGGCAGAAAACCTCCCGAATTGTATAAAACGGCATACCGCGAGCTTATTGTAAATCCCTGCAGAATATTTTATAAATCCGAAAAGGAAGACATTTATATCCTCTATATCATGCGCGGAGAGCGGTCTTTACGCAATTATATTCTCGAAGAAAGAGCCGGAAAAAAACCGGATTGATACCGCTCGATTTCCAGAAATAGTTACAAGCACAACAAGTTCCGGCTTACCCTGAAACCGCCCCGAAAAAAGCCCAGGGCGGGGATACATTCCGCGCCGGAACCCCATCCCGGGCGAAAAAAACCGGCATAGAACCACAGACGGAGCGGGATAGAACGTGCACAGGAATCATGGCGCAGGGAAAGTCCCGAACATCCTGCCGGGCCATATCCTCCCCCTGCCCGCCTGCCGTGCTTTTCGCATGGGAACGCATGTACCGTGAAATGAACAGGTTGTGCCCGGTCATGCCCAGACGCCCGGCCCTGCGGCGATAACTATCTTTATCGAAGCGGGAGAGTTTTCGCCACGCCTTCATGGCTTCGGCAAAGAGGCCCCGATTGCGTTTTTGCGAGGGCGTGTCGGGATTGCAGGGCTTCACGTACGAACGAAAATACGTCTTGCCGCCGTAGCCGTAGAATACGATATCGCCGACGCGGCCGCTTAACGATGTGAATACGGGATTGAGAAAAGCCTGCGCCATATCATGCTCCGCACCATAAAATTATTATGAAACGGATCATTGACGCCGGTTACAGGGGATTCGTTTTATATGAACACGATTCAGGCGGCGCCTTGGTCATTCAAAGACGTATGCCGCACCGCTGTTGGTGCCGGTGTTGTCAGAGGCATTCCCGTCAATACCGGTAGCGCTGCTGTCCTCGGCATAAGCTCCAATGACTATTGTCCCTTCAGAGACCGCGACCGAATAACCGAAATTGTCGTTTGCTTCGGTATTTGACGCCTTGATAAACGCTCTCTGGGTCCAGGACGTTCCGGACCGCATTAAGGCATACGCCGCGCCGCTGTTGGTCGCTCCATCATTAGATGCTCCATTAATGCCGGTAATACTGCTGTCCTCGCCAGAAGCGCCCACGGCGAGATAATCATCGTACAGTGACACAGAATAGCCGAACTGGTCGCCTGGTCCGGTGTTGGACGCCTTGACATATGCCTGCTGGGCCCAGACGCTCAAGTTGCGTGCAAACACATAGGCAGCGCCGCTGTTGGTTGCCCCATCGTCCGATATTCCATTAACGCCGGTTGCGCTGCCGTCCTCCATGGGCGCTCCTGCGGCGAAATAATCATCGTACAGTGATACGGAATAGCCGAACAGGTCACCTGATCCGGTGTTCGAAGCCTTGACATAGGCCTGCTGGCTCCAGGTGGCGCCGCTTCGCGTGAACACGTAAACCGCGCCGCTCGAGCCGGATGTATTATCTGTCTGATTACCTCCGATACCCGTGGCGCTGCTGCTCTCATCGGGCGCGCCGACGACAAGGGAATCACTGTAAACCGATACGGAATAGCCGAAATGGTCAGATGCCCCGGTATTCGACGCCTTGACATAGGCCTGCTGGCTCCAGGTGGTTCCGCTTCTGGTGAATACATAAACCGCGCCGCTCGAGCTGGATGAATTATCCGCCTGATTACCTCCGATACCCGTTGTGCTACTGTCCTCGTAGGGAGCGCCCACAACGATGGTGTCGCCGTGAACGGCAACGGACATGCCGAAATAATCGCCGGCCTCGGCGTTTGAAGCCTTGACATAGGCCTGCTGGCTCCAGGTTTCACCGTTTCTCACAAACACATATACCGCGCCGCCGTCAGTGGCGCTGTTGTCGGATTGGCTCCCTCCGATACCCGTTGCGCTGCTGTCCTCATACGGGGCGCCTACAACTACCGTGTCGCCGTCGATCGCCACCGAGGAGCCAAAATAATCGCTCGCCCCGGTATTAGACGCCTTGAGATATGCCTGCTGTGTCCACGTATCGCCGTCCCGCACGAATACATAGGCCGCGCCGCTTGATGAGGATGAATTATTGTCCTCATTACCGTCGACTCCCGTGGCGTTGCTGGATTCATAGGGAGCACCCACCACAATGGTATCGCCTGATACAGCCACAGACCGGCCGAAGTAGTCGCCGCTGCCGTTAGTAGACGCTTTCACATACGCGTTCTGGACGAACTCGGCGAGTGACTCGCGGGTGACCGTGATCGTATAGTCCTTTTCGGTCACGCCATCTGCGGCGGTGACCTTCACCGCTATCGTATTGGAACCGATATTCAATGACAACGCAACATCCTCGTCTGAACCCACGTCCGTGCCGTTGACAGCGAGCGAGGCCGAAGAATCATGGGAAGTCGCCGCGATTGATATCGATGTCTGGAAATAATTCGCCGTCACCGAATATTCGGCGACATAGGGATCGAACACCGGGTCAAGCTGACCGATTGAAACCGACAGGGACGCGAGGCTGGCGTCGGGCTGCTCGGTTTCGGCAAAGGCGCGCACGGCACGGACATGAAAATAATCACTTTTATAGATAATATCCACACCCTGGGGATACTGATTGCCATTGGTGAAGTCCTGGCACCATGCGTCATTGGCGTCAACTTCAGAGGAACTCCAGTAGAAGCCATCTTCAAATCCGCCCAATTCATTAACATGGAGATTCAGGTACATGAGATTCAGTTCGTCTTTCGACGGCAAAAACCAGTCATCGTATTCCCCATCGGCGCATGAACGGGCGAGATAAGCCGCATAAGCGACAACGGGTTCTCCCTGCGCATTGATGATGTCCAGGGTGTTCTGGAAACCGGCGCCGGCTGCCGTGTCCGTTGCCCCGGTCTCGATGAAATCAGCGGTTTCAAAAGAATCTGCATTGACCCATGGGGTTCCTGTGCTCAGGTCCACATCTGTTGCAACCATGCCACCAGCGGCCCCGTCATTGTAGAACACCAGGCCTCCCCGGTAATCGTTGCCGAAGGCCCTGCCTGAATCAAAGCTCACCTCGCTGCCGTACACCGTTCCCTCGTCGTTAGTGGCATAGGCCCTGACGTAATATACGGTCCCCGGTGTAAGCCCGGAAAGGGAGACCTCGGTAAACTCCCCGGTTCCCGAACCGTCCGAAGCGTGAGGGCCGGCAATGGTGGGACTGCCCGCAGTGTTCCAGCACAGGCCGCGCCCGGTGATTGCAGACGCGCCCCCGTAAGTGACCTCTCCTCCTCCCCTGGCCGAGGAGCCCGCGATATACATCACGTAATCCGGGTTATCGGCTATCTCATGGGTTTCCACTGCGGCGCCCTGCACCACGGTAACCGTATAATCCCGTGTTGTGCTGTCGGCGGCGGTAACGGTATAAACCACTTCTCCCGAGAAATCCTGGGGCGCGCCTGAGGCGGGATATATGTCGACTCCGGTATGGGTGATCGTGGGAGCAAGGGCGGTAACAACCGTACCGTAAGGCACGGGAACCGTTATGGTGTGATTTATCGCATCTATCTCTCCCTCTGCCGCAGGGACTTCGAACATGAATCTCGTGATTTCCTTGCCATCGACAAGTCCCGAGTTGCCGCCGCTCCCTCCTCCACCGTCGTCGCAGGCGGGGAATGAAAGGCCCATCAGCAGCAATATTATCGCGAATAACACGGATCTTGTTTTCATGGCGCACTCCTGGAAACCGTGATGAGAAAAATCGTGTAAGGAACTGGATGTATTGTCTCATTGCAATAACTGGAAAAGCATCTGTCAAGCAGAAATCCGGCAGCAATCGGCTTGTACCTGTTGTGCGATAACCGTTTATTCCACGGTATACTCCAGGGAAGCACTCAGATCGACGACATGCCGCCGCAGTCAGGCGATATAATGAAATTAAAAAAAAGAAATTGATTTGACTAATTTGTAACCATTGGTAACTATTGTAACCATCTGTATCATGATTTGCTTCACGATGACGGGACAGGCCCATTGCTGCGGTGGCGGAAGGACGATCACCGGTACGAGGCCGCTTCCGGGGGAATGTTTCATCATCGCCGAAAAAACATCGAGGAGGCCGACATGTCATTCCCGACCAGAAACAATCCATACACCTTCGACGAATACCTTGCGTGGAGGAACGGCGTCGACTATTACCTCGATGACCCGTTCATACAGAAAACGCTGAAGCATTTTACCGGCGACGACTGGAAAACGGTCGACGCCGAGGCGCGTAAAATATCGGCGAAGGCGTCGTTCAGGTGGCGCGACATGGCCGCATCGATAGCGTGGCCCGAGAAAAGGCCGTACATGATGCACTACGACGGCCACCACAACAGGATAGACCGGATCGTGCGGCCGCGCGAGACCGAGATCATGGAAAAGGAGATCTTCGGCGAGCGGCTGTTTTCGGACGAGCATTCGCCCTGGGTCAAGCTGATCAGGATGTTCATCATCTACCAGAACGGCGAGGCGTGCGTCGCCTGCCCCATGACCTGCACAGAGGGGCTGGTCAAGCTGCTCGAAAAATACGCGGACACGCCCGAGACGAAACGCATACTCGAACACTGCAAGAACGGGATCGACGGCGACGTCGCGATCGGCGCGCAGTACCTCTCCGAGATCCAGGGAGGGTCTGACGTTCCGGCGAATGTTCTCGAGGCGGTGAAAGAAGGAAACACATGGAAGCTGTACGGCGGCAAGTTCTTCTGCTCGGCCACGCATGCGGATTACGTGGTCGTAACCGCGAAGCCGGCCGGCTCGGAGAAGGTCGCCCTTTTCGTGCTGCCCTCATGGCTGCCCGGAAACAAGGAAAGGGAAATCCGCAACGGCTATACCATCGACCGCATCAAGTGGAAGATGGGCACCAGCGAGCTTACCACGGGCGAGCTTACATTCAACGGCGCAGTCGCATACCCGGTCGGGCCGCTCGACAGGGGCGTGGCCAATGTCGTAGGCATAGTGCTCACCTACTCCCGGCTCACGGTCGGGCTTTCGGCCGCGGCGTTCATGACCAGGGCGGTGCGGGAAGCGAAGAAATACAGCGAGCTGCGGCAGGCTTTCGGGACCGCCATCGGTAATTTTCCCCTGTTGAGATACCAGCTGAACGACCTTGAAAAGACGGCCAGGAGAACGACAGCCGGAGCATTCAGGGTCTACAGCGAGTTTCTCGCTCTTGACAAGGCTGACAAAGAAACCCCCGAAACGAAAAAAAAGGCGTTCAGGGTGCGCGAGCTGATCATGCTGCAGAAGATCGCGGCGTCATGGGATTCGACCGACGTGATAAGGGCCTCGATGTCGGTGTTCGGAGGCCACGGGGTCATGGAGGATTTCTCTTCGCTGCCGCGCCTGTACCGGGACTCGGCGATAAACGAGCTCTGGGAAGGCCCGAGGAACGTGCTCCTGACCCAGATATTCAGCGACCTGAAAAAGGCCGCAGCCTGGTATGCGCCCGCTGAATTCATCGCCGATCTGCTGAAAGGCGGCGACGCGGCGCTTGCGCGCGGCATGGCGGATGAAGCGCAAAGGCTCCTGTCCCACCCGAACCTGTTTCAGCAGGACGAAAAGACCCTCGAGGTCTGCCGCTATTGGGACGGCTTCTGCCACCGGCTGTTTCATGCGTACCAGGACGCGGCGATCGCGGAGGTTGAGGAAAAAGGATGACCGAGCGAGACCCGGCCGGCCCGTGGAGAAAACGGCTTACGCCTTGAATTTCCGGGCTATTATTCTCCCCACCTTTTTCATGTGAAGGGCGACATCCTCCTTGCTTCTTCCGGGATAGTTCCTGAACGTGATGAGGACCCCGTTCATGGCCGCGAAAAAAGCGTGGGACAGCATCCTCTTGTCGCCCCTGACATCCAGTTTCACGAAGAGCCTGTCCAGCTGGTCCAGAAGCAGCCTTTCGGTCGCGTTGAGTCTTTCGATCAGGTCCGCTCCGAGCGACCCGTCGAGCATGAAATGCGTCATCATTCGAAAGTATTGATCGTCTTCAACGAGGAAGTTGATGAATTTATCGGTGACCTTCTCGATCGTGACGCTGTCGTCGTCTTCGATCATCTCGCCGATGAACCTGATTATCTTCTCGCCACCCCTGATGAAGGCCTCGACGAAAAGCGTCTGCTGATCGGGAAAATACCGGTATATCGAAGCGTGGGAAATGCCGGCCTCCCTGGCGATGTCGCGTATGCTCACCTGGTCGAACGGTTTGCTTGCAAACACCCTTTCGGCCGCATTGATGATATGCTCCTGGCGGTCTTTCCTCCCCTTGGTTTTGAGGGACGCGAAAGACTTCTCGCCTTCTGCTGATGATTTCTTTTTCGTCATGCGCAATTACACCGGCCGGTCATTACGGCGTGAATAGGGAAACAAAAAAACAATCACCTGTCAAGGCTATTAGAATGCCTTTAAGCAATAAAATCCCCCTGAATAACAAATTTACCGTATCCCCATAAAAGCAATTGACAAAAAGAATAATTTCATCATCCTGAAAAGTTACATTGAATCAAAACATGGGTTTTCCCCGACGATTATTTCACCACTACCCTGGAGAGTGAAAAGAGATGATGAAGAACGCCGCACTGATACTGTTTCTTTCATTCCTTGTCATGCAGGCCGGCTGCGATACCGCGAAGGAATCCATGCGCACGCAGCCGCAGAAAAAGGAGCCCGCGGCCGACATCCGGCGAAGCGATGAAAAGAAGGACACCGGCCCGGCCGAAGTCAGGGAAGAGACCGGAAAGAAGCAGAAAAAAGGCGCGGTCACCGAGGGGACCATCAACTGGAAGGGATACGTATACGTCGGCCAGATCAGGAACGGCAAGCCCCATGGGAAAGGCGTGCTGTATAAATACGACGCGAACGGAAAGCTCATCAGCAAACAGGAAGGCTCGTTCGTCAACGGCGTTCCGGACGGAGAGGCGGTGATCACCTGGTACGCGGCTGACGGGACCGTACAGAAAACGTTCAAAGGCTCGCTCAACCCGGACGGCACGATGAAATCGGGCGTGATCGAGACCTTCGACGCCCAGGGGTCGCTTGTGAGCAGATACGAGGGCGATTTCAGGGACAACCTGCCCCACGGCAAGGGCGTTCTGACGACCTACTGGAAAAATGGGAAAATCAAATCCAGCTATACCGGCGAGTTCGTGGCCGGGCAGCCCGAGGGCCAGGGGGTCCTCACCACGTACAACGAGAAGGGCAAAATAACCTCGAAAATCGAAGGCAATTTCTTCGAGGGCAAACCCAGCGGCCAGGTCACGGTTCACAACTACGACGAAAACGGCGACCTCGTGAGCAGCATCACCGGGGATTTCGTCGGCGGTGAGATCAACGGCCAGGCCGTCATCGTCACCTACTCGAAAAACGGCAAGATAAAGACGAAATACGTCGGCGAGGTCGAAAAAGGCGTGCCGCAGGGCAAGGGGGTCCTCACCGTCTATGACGACGACGGGAACATCGTCTCGAAATACACCGGCCAGTTCAGGAAGGGAAAACCCGAGGGAGAAGGAACCCTCGTGACCTACCATAAAAACGGCAAGAAGAAATCGGAGTATACCGGGCAGTTCGCCGACGGCAAGCCCAACGGCCAGGGAACGCTCCTCGTGTACAACGAAAACGGCCAGCTCGTGAGCAAGTACGAAGGCTCGTTCAGGGACGGGCTGAAGCACGGCGACGGGACCCTGAGCGTGTACGACGAGAAGGGCAACCTGGTGAGCACCTATATCGGCCAGTTCGTCAACGACAGGAAGCACGGGCACGGGTCCGAATTCGTCTACAACGACAAGGGAGTGCTCGTCGAAAAATACCTCGGGATGTTCACGGACGGCAAGAGGACCGGCGAAGGCGCGCTCTTTCTCTACGACGAAAAGGGAAGGCTCAAGTCGCAGTATCTCGGCCAGCTCGTCGACGGCGTGCCCAGCGGAGACGGGACCCTGCTCGTATTCAACGAGAAAGGCGTGCTCGTCATGAAATACATCGGCGAGTTCAAGGACGGCAAGCAGCACGGCGAGGGCTCGCTCTTCACGTTCGACGAAAACGGAAAGCTGGTGAAAAAGATATACGGCAAATGGTATTACGGGTCCATGATGGACGAGAAGCCGCTCATCTACGGAGAGGGCGACACCTACACAGGCGACTGGAAAGACGGCAGGATGCACGGACAGGGGACCTATATCTGGGGAATGAAGTCGCCCTGGTTCGGCGGCAAGTACGTGGGCGGATTCAGGGACGACAAGATTGACGGCCAGGGGTCGCTGATCCTGCCGTCGGGGGACAAGTACGTGGGCGGATTCACCGGGGGAAAACTCAACGGAGACGGCGTGTGGTTCTATGTAGACGGGTCCCGGTTCATCGGGAAGTTCGACATGGGAGCATGCAGCGCCAACGGCCTGAAAATCTGGCCCGACGGCACCAAGTACGTCACCGCGATCGAGAGCTATTACCACAGCGAAAAGAACGCGTACATGCCCGACGCCGAGGGGAAAAAATACCAGACGAAATCCGCCGAAGATAAAAGCTTCAACGGAAAGCGGACCTACGTTTGGGAGCCCGAAGAGCTGTACGAAGACGAGGATGAAGAGTAACCAGTTAAAAAATGTTTGAAAATTGGCATAAAATGTGTATTATTGTTGTGAAGCGGATTTCTGAACGTCCGTGTCCCTAAATGCGCGATAACACGAAAAAGATGAACGAAATACTCAGACTCAGCTCTGAGTTGAACACGATCCAGGACCTCGACATCCTTCTGGAAAAGATTCTGCTGCAGGCGAGGACCTTCGTCAGCGCCGACGCGGGCTCGATACAGATCACCGAGGGAAACCAGCTCACATTCAGCCACGTCCAGACCGATTCGCTGCAGCGCCAGCTGCCGCCGGGCCAGAAGCTCATCTACACTACGATGAAAACCGATATCAACAGGTCGTCGATATCGGGATACGTGGCGTCCACCGGAGAGATCCTAAATATCAGGGACGCCTACAGCATCGACCCGGACGCGCCCTACAAGTTCAACTCCTCATATGATATCAAATCAGGGTTTAAAACCCTTTCGATGCTGACCATACCGCTCAAGACCGTCAACGGCGGGATCCTCGGCGTCATGCAGATCATCAACAAGATGGACGAAAAGGGAAAAATACATCCCTTCAACGCCGAGGACGAGCTGTACGTGCTGCACTTCGCCAATACCGCGAGCATAATACTACAGCGGGCTCAGATGACCAGGGCGCTCATCCTGCGCATGATCAGCATGGCCGAGCTCAGGGACCCGAAAGAGACGGGTGCGCACGTCAACAGGGTCGCGTCGTATTCGGTCGAAGTTTATGAACACTGGGCGAGAAACCACGGCGTCGCCAGGGAAGATATCGAAAAAAACCGCGACATACTCAGGATGGCCGCCATGCTGCACGACGTGGGCAAGGTCGCGGTCTCGGACCTCATCCTCAAGAAGCCCAGCAAGTTCACCGAAGAAGAGTTCGAGATCATGAAGAGCCACACGTGGCAGGGCGCCACGCTCTTCAAGTTCAGGCAGTCCGAGTTCGACGAGGTCGCCGCCCAGGTGGCGCTGAGGCACCACGAGAACTGGGACGGCACCGGGTATCCGGGACGCATAGACGTCGAGACCGGTGACCCCGTCGAGAAAGACCAGTCGGGCAGGCCGGTTGCGCTGAGGGGAGAGGAAATCCCCATAATGGGCAGGATCGTGGCCCTCACCGACGTGTACGACGCGCTTTCGTCAAGGCGCGTATACAAGGCCGCCTGGAGGGAGTCGGACGTGCTCAACGAAATAAAATACCAGTCGGGCAAGAAGTTCGATCCCGAGCTTGTCGACATATTCTTCGACACGCTCCCGATCCTCAGGTCGATAACGTCCAGGTACCCGGACTCGGAGTGATCACTTGCGCGGCGCGGAATACTGGGTGCGGATTCTGGGCCTCGCCAAACATCCTGAAGGCGGTTATTTCTCCGAGACATACCGATCGGCCGAAACCGTCGCAGCCGGGCACCTTCCCGCACGGTTCGGCGGAGACCGGTGTTTCTCGACGGCGATCTATTACCTGCTTGCAGGCGACGATTTTTCCTCGCTGCACCGTATCGCTTCAGACGAGACCTGGCATTTCTACCGGGGATCGCCGCTCGCCATTCACTGCCTCGGCGCGGACACGGGCTACCGGAAGATAATCCTCGGGGACGACCCCGGGCGCGGCCAGTCGCTTCAGGCCACGGTGCCAGCCGGCGCATGGTTCGGCGCCGAGGTCAACGACAAGAATTCGTTCTCCCTCGTCGGGTGCACTGTCGCTCCCGGCTTCGACTTCGCCGATTTTGAGGAAGGGAAAAGCGACGAGCTCTCGCTGATGTTTCCGGAGCACGCCGGCCTGATCCGCAGGCTCACGAGAAAATAGCATTTCGCGCCATATCGCTTAAAAAACGAAATCCGCCGTAACCGCCGGAGCGTAATATTGTCTCAAATTTCAATTGACTTTTCATTGAACCAAAATAATCATACACGCACCCACAAAAAGGCAAAACAACAAATCACGGGGGAACATTATGAGAACGTACGCCTCTTTACTTCTTGCTCTTGTATTCATGGCCGGATGCCTGTCAATGCCCGACCCGGTCAAGGATGAATTCCTGGTCGAACAGACCGCGGCACAGAAGCAGAAACTCGATTCGCTCGCACAGGAAATCATAGCTAAGAGAAAAGAAAAGGAAAAGGTCGACGAGGCCCTGAAAATCACCGTTCAGAAAGTCGTGATCGCCAAGAAGGAAATACCGGTCCTCGAAAAGGAAAATGAAACACTCGTCGAAAAACAGAAGCTCTATACGATCGAAAACAACGACGCCATGGTCAAAAAGACCAACGACGACATAGCCGCAAACCAGACCGCGCTCGCCAGGCAGAAGGCCTACCTGAAATACCTCCAGGCCCTCGAGGACGACCAGGAAGCGCAGATAGAGCTCAGGCACGCCGAGCTCGCGGTATACGTTTCCGAGATGGAATTCGAAAAAGCTAAAATAGCCCGCGTGTACCAGCAGAAGGAATTCGGCGAAACCGACACGCCCGAGACCGCAAAGGACGGCAAGGCGGAGAAGCACCTCATCGATGTCGCCACCTATGAGAACTACCACGTGAAGCAGAAATCGATCCTGGCGAGCAAGACCGAGAAGCAGAAAAAATCGGCCGAAGAGCTGAAAGCGGCCCAGAAGGAAATGCAGGATTCAGGCTACACCGAAAAATAACTCACGGAGCGCAAAGCCATGAAAAAAACAATATTGTCACTCACGACCCTGGCAGCGATGGTCATCATGCTCGGAACCGGCCAGCATGCCCGGGCCAAGATACTTTACACGCAGAACGAATACAAGAACCTTTTCAACGAGAAGGTGTCCGTCGAGCTCGAACTCAAAGTGCTGCAGAACCAGTACAGCAACGAAAAGTCCAATCTGCAGAAAAAAATCGCCGAGCTCGAAAACCAGATCGAGAACCTGAACAAGAAAA
>JAKLIV010000126.1 GCA_022709405.1 Spirochaetota bacterium | reverse complement strand
GAACGCATCGCAGCCTTGAGTCCGGCCGAATCGGCGTCGAAAAGCAGTATAATTTCACTGCAATATCTTGAAAGTATCTGGAAATGGTTTTCGGTAAGCGCGGTCCCGAGCGGAGCGACCACGTTCGTGATTCCGGCCTGGTGCAATCCGATAACGTCCAGGTAGCCCTCGACGATAATCGCCCTGTTCAGGTCCCTGATGGAGCTCTTCGCCCTGTCGAATCCGTAGAGAACGTTTCTCTTGTGAAAAATTTCGGATTCGGGCGAATTCAGATACTTCGGAGACCCCTCCCCGATTATTCTTCCGCCGAAGGCGATGACGTCGCCCGAGGGGGAGAGAATCGGGAACATTACCCTGTTTCTGAATCGGTCGTAATACCTGGGACCGCCGCCTTTGGACGACATGCTGACAAGCCCCAGCTTTTCGGCCAGGGATATATCCGCCCTGTTTTTCATGATCGCATCGGTAAGAAAGCTCCATGAATCCGGGGCGAATCCCAGCGAAAAATCCCCGATTGCCTTCTCCGAAACCCCCCTTTTCACCAGATAGGACATCCCCGGGGTCCCGGATCCGCGGAAAAGGTTGCGTCGATAAAGCTCCATGGCGCGCCGGTTCATTTCGTATTCGGCTCTGTTTTTTTCGGGTTTCTGGTCGCCGGCCGAGTCGGGGATATCAATGCCGATGAGCTCGGCCACGCGTTTTACGCTTTCAGGGAACTCGAGCTTTTCGATTTTCGATATGAAGGTGAAAACATTCCCCGTTTCGCCGCAGCCGAAACAGTGAAAGATATTTTTCTCGGGGGATACCGAAAAAGAGGGCGTCTTTTCATTATGGAAAGGACATAATCCGACATGATTGCGCCCTTTTTTTTGCAAAGAAGGAACGTATCGCTTGATTATTTCAGCGATCGGGGCCCTTTCCCGTATCAGATCGATGGTTTCTCGTGATATATACAAATGAACTCCGGAGTGATATGTAAATAGATAATAAAAAACAAACTACGCGTCAAGAACAACAATGGTATTTTTGATATTAATTCAGGAATCGCCTTGCACGTATGGACCGTTTCCGGGATAAAAATAATGCATCACGATTTTGTTATAAATGGTTCTTTTCGTTGTTGACGATAATATAGACAAATTGCAGATAATTCCTCAGCAATTCATTTCAAACATTAAAACCGAGGTACCGATGAAAAGATTCATATACGCCATGGCCTCATTGACCATAATCGCGCTATGCTATGCCGCTTTTTCCCACCTTTCCCTCTCCGGAAACGAAACTCCGGCAGTCCAGTCCCGGGCCGAGGCTGAATACCGGTTCCCGGACTTCTACCGGGGCATATATCTGAACGTCTATTCAGCCCGTACTGTCGAAAAACTCAATTATTTCATAAAAAAAGCCAGGGAATCAAAAATCAACACGATCGTGATGGACGTCCAGAGCTCCCGTTATCAGAAATGCATAGTCCCTGCCGAAAACGTCCGGCTGTGCAGGCAGAACGGCATTCACGCAGTCGCCAGGATCGTCGTGTTTCCCGAAGGGCTGAAGGATTACCCGGTTCCCCAATCGCTCATCGACGAGAAGCTCGACATAGCCGAGAGCGCCTGCATCAGCGGTTTCAAGGAAATCCAGTTCGACTATATACGGTTCAACGATTCGAAAAGGCTGAAGTTCCTTTCGCAGGCGGACCGCTACAAGTTCATCGAGGGGCTGCTTCTGACGATGCGGACCCATCTCAAAAAATACGACGTAAAAATTGCGGCTGACATTTTCGGGAGAATCCCGCTCAACAAGGGCGACATCATCGGGCAGCGCATGGAAGGCCTCGACAATGTGGTCGACATCATCTGCCCCATGGCCTATCCGTCGCATTACACGTGGAGCAAGAAGCTGCAGAACGACCCGTACTACACGGTGCTGATAACATCCAAAAGCGCCAGGGAAAGGACAAAGCAGGCCCAGATCGTGACCTATATCCAGGCGTTTCAGATGAAGCTCGGTACTATTCCCTACCGCACATACATCCATGAACAGATAAAAGCAATACACGATTCAGGCGTGAAAGGCTTTATTTTCTGGAACGCCCGGCAGGATTACGAAGTGCCCCTGGACGTCGCCGCCAGGTATTATTCGGGTGAAGTGATCGTTTCGGAGAAAGAGGATATTTCGCCCGACAGGTCGTAGAATACGGCTCATTTCCGGGCAAGGTCGATCGAAAACGTTGCTTCGAGGTCCTTCCCGGTCACCATGGTGATGATCACGACCCGGTCTCCGGGCAGGTCGAAATACACGAAATTGGGCCTTGGCTGGTCGATATTGTTGAGCTTGTAGTATTTTCCTTCGCTCTCGTCCAGGACCCATTTTTCGACCATGATCAGGTGCCTGTTGGGCTCAAGATTCGTTTCGAAATATTTCTCCTGCGACTCGAGGCCGGTGGTCGTCCTTCCCTCGTCCGCTTTATCGATGAAAACACGGTAATAGCACCTTCTGTCGTTTTCCGGCAGGTCGATCCAGTCATCGTATCCGATGAAACGGACATTGTATTTTTCCGGAAGAAGAAACTCGTCAGGCGGGACCTGCGGAGTTTCTTCTTTCACGGTATCCTTTCCCGTTGTGCAGCCGAAAACGACTGCCTGGAAAAGAAGCAAAAATATCATGAACCGCTTCATTTGGCGCCACCTGCCTGCAGACGATATGGATGATCATAATTCTCTTTTACCGGATCGACAACGATAAAACCCCGGCCCTCTATCATTTCCCGTATGGTTTCCCTGGAGTCCCCCCTGACAAGCACGCTCTTGAGCGTATACCCGAGAGGATCCGTCACCGACACCTTGATCTCACCGCCCTTGACCCCGGTAATCACGAGCTCCTTCATCATCTTCCTCGGGCTTTCCATAATATAAAAATCCCTGTCCCCTTTATAGGAAATGTATCCGAGCATCTCGCCCTGCGGAAGGGGTGTTGCATTTTCTTTGCTGTTGTTGTTTTCTTTTTCGAAGGCCGATGACGACGAAAGAGGCGTTATGGCGCAGGAGTATGCCATATCAACGCCCTGCAGCGCCTCGGGAGAGAATACCGTCAGGTATATAGGGGCGCCGATATAATAGTCGGCGAAGATCTCCGGTTCGCCGGCGCCGGCGTAGTTCAACTCGGTCAGCATGTTTCCGGTGGAGTCATGAACGACCGCCCGGAGGTCCACGAGCCCGGCAGGCATGACCTCGATACGATGATATCCGCCCTGCACCGGGGTGTAAAGCAGGCAGTCCCTGTCGTTCGGTGAATCGATACGGCCCCTGATGCTGTTTTCATGGATGACATTCGCGCGGTCAAAAGAATCGTTTACCTCGAACTCGTTCGACCGGTCATATGCTCCCGTGGCGAGCCTCAGGACATAAGGCTCGTCGTTGTTTGATCCGTATCCCTTGCCGGTGAGCATGATGAAATAATCTCCGTCCTGGGCGATCCCGGCATTATTGATCGCCTCGGGCATTCCCGATGAACCGTTGTCCGATGATGCGATCACCTCTCCTCCGCTGTTCAGGAGATACAGCTCGCTGTTGACGCCGGGCACGCCCGAGACGTCGACGGTCAGAATGACCGGGTCATCGGTCTCCCTCGCGACGGAAAAGCCGAACCAGTCCTCCTCCCTGTAGAGGTTCTCCTTCTCTAAATTGAGCCGGTTGTATGCCGGAGAAAAAAAACCGCTTGTTTCCGTATTGAGCTGGATCCGGTTTGCGGCAAGGAGCGAGTCGTTCGGCTCGAACTCCTCGGCCACCGGCACCCGCGTCTCGCATGTCAGCGTGTACGGGGTCTCGCGATTTTCATTCTTCTGGTCGCGGTCGCCGTGCTGCACCGCGATGTAATACTCGCCGGACTCGAGATACAGATTTTTCAGCCTCTCCGGCGAAGACTTCCGGTTGTCGTCGGCGGTTTTCAACAGGGCCGGGGAAACGCCGCCCCTCCACAGAGATAAAGAATGGTTGACTCCCTTGATGCCGGAGACGCTAATATCCGATATACAGGGCTCCTCTACCGAAAGAATATAAAAATCGCGGTCCTCCCTGCTGTCAATGAATCCGACCATGGGATTGCCGACGTTCAGGGGATTGGCGGCGGAAAAAACATTGTTCGGTTCGACTTCAGAGTCTTTTTTCACGGAGCAGACGCAATTTACAAATAACGACTGGAAGATGAGCAATGCGAGTATTGCCGGGGCTGAAGGTATCTTTATCATTCGCTGTGACATGGCTGAAAAAAGTATTCAAATAATTTCGCTTATAAAACATAATTAGTCAATAATATTTTTACCTTACTGACCATTAAATGGACAATTGCATGATGACAGAGCGGATAAAAATCGTGAAGCCTCTTTACGGGGGCAACGGGCTCGGTTTCCGCGAGGGAAAGGCCGTCTTCGTCCGGTTCGGCGTGCCCGGAGAGGAATATTCCATTGCCCTCACCTCGGAGTGCAAAGACTACGACACCGCACGAATCGTCGAAATCAACGAGAAATCCCCCTCCAGGATCGGGCCTGAATGCCCCAATTTCGAGGCTTGCGGCGGCTGTTCGTATCTGCACGTGTCGTACGACTTCGAGATCGCGATGAAACAGGAGATAATCGCCGACTGCCTGAAGCGTATTGCCGGAATGGACGGGGAAGATCTGCCCGCAATTCAGGTCATTAAAAGCCACAGGTTCGGATACAGGAGCCATGCATCGGTAAAATCGCGCAACGGCAAGGCCGGTTTTTTCAGGCAGGACAGCAATGAGCTGGTCGCGTTCCCGGACGGAGGATGCCTTCTTCTCTCGCCGGAAATAAACGATCACCTCGGGAATTCAGCCCATCCGGGAAACGAGTTTATCATTGCGGTCGGCCATGACGGGAAATGTCTCGAATCTGCAACCGATGATATCGAGATTACAGAGAAAGAGCTCGGAATCGAATACCGAAGGGACATCGGCGGTTTCTATCAGGCGAACAGGTTTCTCAGGCCGGCGATGATCGAGTCGGTGAGAGGTTCGGCGCAGGACAGGGTCGAAACATTCATGGACATCTTCTGCGGCATAGGCTTTTTTTCGCTTCAGCTCTCGTCGCGGGCCGCGCGCGGTATCGGATACGACATCCAGAAGAACGCCATATCGTACGCCGGAAAAAACGCCGGGATAAACGGGATCGGCAATCTCGAATTCCACGCGCTTGCCTCCTCGCAGATACGTATCCCCGCACGCAGACCCGAGCTCGTCATCATCGATCCGCCCAGGGCCGGGGCCGATAAAAAGACGCGACGAACCATATGTGGGCTTGGGCCCGACAGGATCATCTATGTTTCATGCAATCCTGCGACTTTTGCGCGCGATATCAGGGATTTTGCGAAGGCGGGCTACCGGTTGAACTCGCTCACGATGATCGACATGTTTCCGGGCACCATGCATATTGAAACGATCGGGACGCTCAACCTTAGGTGAATTCAGCCGTACCGCGGAAACGCTTTTCTGAACCAGGCTTTTATTTTCTTCACCAGTAAGATGAGAAATAGTTTAATTTTTTTCAGGCCGGTCGCGGAAAGGTATTCCATCATTTCGTTGTACTTGAGTACCTCCCCCTCGGTGAAGTCCTTGCGGCCGATGTTTTCGTCGTTTTCGATGCAGAGCTTTTCAACTTTGGTGCGGGTCGGCATGGTCCGGCACTCAATTTCCTTCCATCCGAGCTCCCGAACCGCCATCAGCCGTCGGTATCCGGCAAGAAGCTCCCGCTTCTGGTTGATGACAACGGGATTGATGAGCCCGCGGTTCCTGATCGATTCGCGCAATTCAGTCAGGTCGCCCATATCCTCTCTGATCCTTTTTCTGACTTTAATTTCACTTATCTTGATCTTCATACCGACCTCATATATGACCATACATGAACAAGTTAATCAAACGGGCCACAAAATACGCCCCTAATATTAAAAAAAACGGCATTGAAAGAAGTAAAGTCAAATATTCATAATTTTTAACAATTCCCTTGTTAAGCACCTTTTTACCGAAATAATTGTAGTGAAAATGCTGCGGGTCCTGCGTCCTCAGGTAAATCCGCCTGAAAAACGTGATTTTCAGCACAAGCATTATGAACATGACAAAACCCGCAAGTATCCATAGGACCAGCTTCAGGTCGATCGTGCGGATTTTATCGGGTTCATTGAGCGCATAAATACTGATCACCAGGCCGACCGAGGTGTTCGAGAACGCGGTCCCCATGAACGCATAAAAAAGCTTTTTACTCTTGTTGATGACGTAAAAAACGACAATGAGAATATGCGCCGTAAAGGACACGAAAAAGAGTAAAAAGAAAACCAGGATCAGCATAGTACGGAAATCCCCGGAAAACAGTGGTCTTGAATCGTTCAGGAAAAAAACATGACAGCAATCATGTCACATGATCAAGCCTTACAAGTACATGGCGCGCAATTTTGCCAGAAAATAGGCGCCGCATATAAGAAAAAACGGCATCGAAAGAATAAAAATCGCCACCTCATAGTTTTTCACCGTCGCGACATTGTACACTTTCTTGCCGAAATAGCTGTAATGATAAGAAGAGGGATCGCGCCTTCTCCGGTATATTCTTGTGGCAAGATAAATCTTGATCGACAGCATGAACAGCGAAATAAAACCCGACAGGACCCATGATATGAATTCGAGATTCATGGTCCTGATTCTCTCAGGGTTCCTGATAGCCACCACGGTCAGGATCATTCCGATGATGAAATTGCTGAACGCCGTCGCCAGGAACCATATGAACAGGGCCCTGGTTTTGCTGAGAAGATAAAAAATCAGAATCAGGATATGGATACTGAAAGACATCAGTAAAAGCAACAAAAGAGCGTCAACGATCATCTGAAAATACCCTCGATCGGATTAGCAGATTCAGAAATAAAACATTATGTCAAGAAAGATACTTGATTGTTCGTGTAAAATGTGAGGATTAACGGCTGGAAACCGGTTAACGCTGCTTTTATTCGGCGTATTTTTCAATATACAGCATCAGCTCACGGGCCCGCTTGTTCCCAGGATCGGATTCTATGACCTTCTGGAGGAAGGAAATCGATTTTTCCCTGTTCCTGTGCTTCAAATACAGTTCCGCCAGGGCGATTCCGGAAGGAGCGTGCTCGGGGTCGATTTCTATAGCTTTCAAGAAGAAATCCCTGGCCTTCTTATCGTCCGGGGACGGTGACTTGTAGTAAAACATACCCGCAAGATAATTGACTTCAGCCGAATCCGGGTATACTGAAAGTGCTTCGGCGCACATTGATATCCCTTCTGAGCGGTATTTGTCCTTGAGGTGCTGCGGCAGGGGCCCCTCGAAAACCTCCTTGAACCTGACCAGAGCCATGCCCTTCAGCAGCATGAACTTGTCCTCGCGGTCATAGAGCCTGCCGATGTTTTTATAACCCTCATGGTATTCCCTGAATGCGAACTGATACATCCCCCTGGCATAATAGATGTCTCCCAGGGCGAGGTGGGCCTCGGGATTTCCCCTGTCAAGGACCAGCGCCTTTTTATATTCGGATATCGCTTTTCCCGTGTCGCTGTTTTCCCTGAAATAATCCCCCCTGGCCCGGTGGATATAGGCCATTGAAGAATATTCGTCTTCGACTTTCTGGACCACGGTGAAACCTGCCTGCGAAAGGGCGAAGTTCCCCCTGCCGATGAGCATCATGCCGAACGAATCGCTTTTAAAGATCGAGTCGACGACCATACGCGAAACAGCCAGTTTGTTTTCATCGATCACATACAGGACATCGTCTTTTTTTATTCCCGTCGTATTGTAGAGCCTCACGATGACCCTGTTTCTGGGGGGCATCGTGTCGACGAGCTCCTTGTTGTCGAGGGTTTCGAAATCGCTGAATGAATGGACCTTGCCCTTTACATAGCATCGCGTACCGGTCGCGTCCCTGTGCGTCATGAACATGGTCGTGATCGATTCGTCCTGAGGCAGGATCATATTACCTTTCACCGGAACAGGCAGAATCAGCGCCGGCAGAAGAAAAAATGAATAAATCGCATGTTTTATCAATGTAAAAACCTCGTCGGATTCAGCGGAGTCACGTATTTCCGTATTTCGAAATGCAGGTGCGCGCCGGTGACAGCCCCGGTGCTTCCCGACAGGGCAACAATATCTCCTGACTTCACCTGGTCTCCCTTCTGCACCTCGTTGGAACTGTTGTGCGCATATACTGAAATATAGCCATTGTCATGCCGTATGACAATCACCTTTCCGTATCCGTTTTTCCAGTCGCTGAATATGACCGTTCCCGCAGCAGCGGCCTTTATGGGTGTTCCCTCCTCTGCGCTGATGTCAATGCCGCAGTGGAACTTTCTTTTACCTGAAAAGGGGTCTTTCCTGGTGCCGAACCCGGAGGTGATTTTGCCGCGGAGAGGCCAGCCGAATGCCATTCCTTCATGGACCGCGCACGGTGCCGATTCACGCTTTGCCGCGCTCCTTTTACTGGCAATTTTCGGAGCCTCTGCATCGGGGATAAAGAGCGTTCCGCCGATTGAAAGAGATCTCGGGTTCACCCTGTTATGGTTGATAATTTTTTCCGCAGGCACACGGTATCTTTTTGAAAGCGCGTATATGCTGTCGCCCTTTTTAATCGGGTGCTCAACTCCGTTGCGGTTCGGCACCTTTATGACCATTCCGGGCACGAGCATGTCCGGGTCTGAAATGCCGTTCGCGCGAATGATCAGGCGGTGGCCGACATCGAACATGCGCGCGATGCGCCACAGATTGTCGCCGCGCCGTATCCGGTACGGGCTGAGGTGCCACCGGGGATCCCTGGACCTCAGATCGTTCATGAAATCTTCAGGGCGTGATTCTTTTGCCGCGGTCCGGCTTCTTTGCCTGCCGGCCTCCAGGTCGACATATTCGGCATCGAAAGGCTCTTCGACCGAAATTTTACCGTTCCGGGAGACATCCTCGCCAGATTCGGATTCCATCTCGATTTCCCTGATGATCAGCGAGTTTTCGAGATCAAGCTCCACGGTTTCGACCGGATCGCCTGCAGCGCCGGCGCGACCGGGCGCCAGAAGAAGCAGGAACGCGGTGAACGCAACGATCTTAAGGATGAAATTGCGGCATTTCATGTTATTTAAATCGGCTGAATCGACTGCCAACTTAAGAGTATTAAGAGGGGGATTACGTCATGAAGCCAGGGGTAACAGACGCCACATGAAATACGGCCTTTGATACCTATTCATGCGCACGGTATTTCCAGTCGACCCCTTTCGCCGAGAGGAATTTTTCGAACTGCTTCATGGTCGAGAAATAATGCTTGTACGGGCTGTCGAAATATTCGCAGTCCCATTCGCTGCCGGGGTGGTCCCTGCATATGCCCGGTCTCGACGGATAGATAAGGCATTCCTGTTTTTCGCCGAGGTTCGCGCAGGGAGTCCTGAATTCGACGTACCACTTGTTTTCATGGTCAACGAAAACGTTGACGCTCTCGTGGGCGAGGTACCACCGGATATGGTCATAGTCCGATTTGCTTGTCGGCCTTCCAATTTCGATCGCAACATAGGAGCAGCATCGCGCCCCGCAGGCGTCGCAGGGCAGCGCTTTTCCGGTTTTCTTGTTGGGTTCAGTAGATCGAGGCAATGGCTTCACGAAGGGCTCCGATAATATCTGTCGATTTGAGAATTTCCGCCGACTGGCGGGACACGGCGATGTCGCCGGCAAGTCCGTGCAGGTATGCGCCGCAGGCCGCGGCTTCGAGGGAGGGCGCCCCCCTGAGCAGCAATGAGCCGATGATTCCTGACAGGACGTCGCCCGACCCTGCGGTGGCGAGGGCCGGGCCTCCGGTCGTGTTGATGTAGCTTTTTGATCCGTCGGTTATTATCGTTGCCGGTCCCTTGAGAACGGTCACCGCTCCGTACGTCTGGGAGCATTTTTTCGCCTCAGCAAGGCGGTCCTTTCTTATTTTATCCACGCTCGCGCCGGTCATCACCGATGCCTCGGAGAAATGGGGAGTAAGCACCGCTTCGGGCAATGCTGGATTCAATCCCTGGGCATGAAGAGCCGAGAGGTGGGAGAGTCCATCTCCGTCGATGAGGATTCTTTTTATTCCCAGCGCCCCCGCCTTTTCGATCAGAGACTTGAAAACCACCCGGGAGTAGGCGCTTCTTCCCATTCCCGGGCCGATGACCAGAACGTCGTAGCGCCTGCCCGGCAATGCGCCGATGGTCTCCAGGATCAGGGCCTCGTCCCCTGCCGGTATTGTCGCCGTTATCATTTCCGGAATTTTCCCGGCTATAATCGACCTGGCTCTCTCGGTGGTAAGCAGCGACACGAGCCCGATGCCGCATTCAAGCGCGGCCCTGGCGCACATGATGATCGCCCCCTCCATTCCGTCGAACCCTCCCGCGAGAAGAAGGCTTCCTTCGGCGTACTTGTACGTATCGGGATCCTTGTCCGGCCCGAGGACTGTTCTTGCCAGGGATTTGTCCGCCATGGAGGTGAGAATCGCGTCGGACTCGACGAGATCATTCGGAAAACCGATATCGGCGATTTCGAGCTCGCCGACGAACTTCCTGCCGGGATAGGTCACAAGGGATATCTTGGGGAGCCCCATGGTAATTGTCGTGTCGGCGATCAGCGCCGTGCCGGTCTCGATCGGTCCCTCCGAGGGCAGGCCGCTCGGTATGTCGACCGCCACGACCGGCGGCCTTCCGGGAAGCGGGCGCTGGGCGTTGATCGCGCCGATTAACGCGGCCGCCGCGCCCCGGGGCGTTCCGCTGAATCCGGTGCCGATCATGGAATCGATGATCACGCCCCATTTCATCAAATCCGGGAGCGCGGCCCCTTCCCCGGCCTGCTCGACCGGGACTCCCGAAGTTCTGCATACGCCGAGGTATACGGCCGCATCCGGCGTGAGCCTTGCGGAATCGCCGACGATGAAAACACGGACATCGATCCCGCTTCTTGCGAGCCAGTATGCTGCGACGAACCCGTCGCCGCCGTTGTTGCCCGTGCCGCAGAAAACGGCGGCGCTTTTTGCGCATGGAAATTTTCGGAGAACATGGTCGGCAACGGACTTTCCGGCAAAGGCCATGAGCACCTTGCCCGGGATTCCCCGTTCATTGATGGCGATGCGGTCGATTTCGCGCATCTCTGCGCCGGTGACCGCCTTCATCGTTTTACTCCCATTGAAGCACCTGTATGCCGTCCCTTCCGATATGATACGAGTAGATGTTTCCTTTCCGGTCCTCGATTATTTTCGAGTAATAGAATTTCCCCGGAGCGATTTCGAGCTTGATGTTGCTGACGATGTTCCCGTCGTGGTTATAAACCGCGAACTTGACTTCGCTGTCCATGTTCCAGAAGTAGATGAGCTTGTCGTCGACCAGCGAGAACAGCACGTTCTTGGGGTCTGGAATGTTCAGCAGCGTTTTCTCGATCCTGTTCTTCCTGGCCGAGTACACGAACACCTTCCGGTACTTCAGCCTGAGGCCCTGGTAAAAATCGACCGAAATGAGGAACCTGTCTCCGGAGCTGTACATTTTCACGTTTTCGATCTTGCCGGTATAGACGTCGTTGTCCTCTTTTTCGGTGAAGTCGAGCTTGTTGAGGTTGACCATGTAATTGCGGTTTTTCCCTTTGAAGCTGTACACGCTCCACGAATCGAAGGTCCTTGAAATGACCATAAGCCTTCCGTCGGAATCCACGTCGAGATACTCGATCTGGTAAAAAGGCATCGCTCCCGCGCCGGTCTGGCCGAGAGTGTACTGGAGCTGCCCGTCCCTGTTGAATACGAGAATATACGATGGAGAGAAATCAGCGCCCGAACCCTGGTTCGAAACGATGTTCTGTACATAAAGCGTCCCTTCATTGTCCATATAAAGGGTCCCGATGGTGCCGAAGTTGAATTTCTTCGTTATCTTTTCGCGCCCCGCGGTATTGGCCGTGGCGCCGAGTATCAGCTCCACTTCTCCTTCTGGGTCCATCACCTGGATCCGGCCCAGGACATTGTCCACCAGGCATATCTTGTCGTCATAGACGAAAACCTGGCAGGTGAGATCGTCCAGTCCGAATTCATCAATTTTATATGAGACCTGCCCCACCCCTTCTCCCTTCTTGATGAATGAGTAATCCCCCTGGTTCATGCTGGTCACATTGAAAAGAAAGCATGATACCAGGAAAACGAGCGGCAGCGGAATCAGAATC
>JAKLIV010000125.1 GCA_022709405.1 Spirochaetota bacterium | reverse complement strand
AAGCCCCGGATTATTGTCAATGCCCTGTCGGAGCCGATGATATCGGCGAACGGCCTGTCATGAATGTTGCCGAGATTCATTATTCCCTGCCCGTCCAGGCAGCAGGGGACCACGGTCCCGTCAACGAGCACTGCAGCCTGCTGCCTCAATCCGCGGCAGAATCCGCCGGCGCTTTCGAGGGGAGAATTCAGGTCGGGCCAGAGGAATTTCTCCGCACGGCTCAGGTAGATGCGGTCAACGAGTTTTATCCCCTTGCCCGAGGCCGATTTTTCACGTTCGGCCACGGACACGCCGAAATAATTTTCTATGCGGCTGATTATGAACTCATTCAGCTCCCTTTCCCCTCCCCCTGAAAGGTTCCAGAGCTTGAATTCGATGATGATCCCATTTTTACCGGCGGCCTCCATCGCGAACGAAAAAATGTCTTCTAAATATTTTTCACGCCCGGACATCCGTTTACGTTCTTCCAGGCTGTGAAGAGAAAAGCTCACCAGCCTGAGTGCCGGCTTATCGAGGAGCATGTCCTTCGCTTCAGCGATAAGCACGCCGTTTGTCGCAAGGTTGACATTGAATCCCTTTTCGCCTGAGATATCGAGAAAGCGGCCGAGGAGAGGGTGTATGAGCGGTTCTCCCTTGACATGGAAGTAAAGGTGCCCGGTGAAACCCCGTATCCGGTCCAGGACCAGGGTGAACGTCTTCTCATCCATGAATTCAGGTTTTCTTCCCGAAGGAGGGCAGAAGCTGCACGCGAGATTGCAGACGTTCGTGATCTCGACATATATTCTTTTGAATTTTTTCATAATCACATAAAAACCTTGCCTGGGGACTGTTTTTTGTCAATTATTAAGATATCCCGACTGGAGGTATGCCATGAAAAACAGCATGAGAACCGCCGTGATAACCGGGTGCGATTCCGGAATAGGTCGAAGCCTGTGCGAAATTTTCCTATCCAGCGGCTTTGCCGTGATCATTTCGTACCTGCGCAGCAATCCTTTCGCAAACAACAGCATGGCGTACGCGAAAAAAGTCGACTTCCGCAGGCCCGATGAAGTACAATCATTCGCCGGGTTTGCCCTGTCCAGGCTCGGACAGGGTTTCCGGCTCGAGTATTTCATCAACAATGCCGGGGTGGCCCTCGGCGGACCGGTCGAGCTTATTCCGCTTGAAATTTACCGGGAGACTTTCGAGATTAATTACTTCACTCTGGCGGCCCTTTCGCGCGCGTTCATCCCTGAGCTGAAGAAAACCCGGGGGACGATCGGCGTGATCGGTTCGCTTGCCGGCAAGGTCGCACTGCCATATCTCTCGCCCTATGCTTCGTCAAAATTCGCGGTCGAGGGTTTCTGCGATTCGATGAGGCGCGAGCTCAATCCCTTCGGGATCAGGACCGTTCTGTTCGAGCCGGGGGCCGTGGCAACGCCGATCTGGGAAAGGCCGCCCGAACAGGATTCGGCATACGACGCAAGTTTATACGGCGCGAGCCTTGCTTCGTTTAAAAAAAATTTCATCGAGCAGGGGAAAAGCGGAATGGATGCCAGCCGGGCTGCGGCGAAAATGTTTGCTATCCTCATGAAGAAAAACCCGGGTCCCAGGTATTTGATAGATTCATGCGCGCCGGCGGCTTATCTGAAAAGCAAAATTCCGGACAGGCTGCTGGATGCGATTGTCGCGCGGCTCTTTTCAATGGTTTACGGCGCCGGATCCGGACCAATATGATCAGCAGCGGCCTGCTTCTCGGTCCGGTTGCGCCCGCTCTGCTTCGCGCGATACATGGAGGCGTCGGCACGTTCAATCAGGCCCAGGGCGTTCTCTTCGGCGAGCTCTGCAACGCCTGCGCTTACCGTGACAGATAATCCGTCCCGTTGGCTCCCGAGCGATTGGATCGCCAGGCGGATGCGCTCGGCAAGAGCGTATCCCTGTTCAATGTCTGCCTCGGGAATAATGATCACGAACTCCTCCCCGCCGTATCTGCCGGCAATATCGTACTTTCTGAGGCAATTGTGAATGGTTTCCGCAACGGCGACGAGCACCCGGTCGCCGGCCTGGTGCCCATGGCTGTCATTGATAAGCTTGAAATGGTCGATGTCCAGCATGATGATTGAAAGATTCTTCTTGAAGCGTTTCGCTTTCGAAATTTCCTCCTCCAGCCTTTCGTACAGGTGGCGATGGTTGTACAGCTTGGTGAGTCCGTCGGTTATCACCATCTCCTGCAGTTCGGCGTTTTTGCGTTCGATTTCGCGATACAGCAGGTAGCTGCGAAGACCAGCCTTGATGCGCGCCATGAAAACAACGGAATTGAACGGCTTCTGGATGAAATCATTCGCACCCGTCATTAAAACTCCTGAAATGGCGTTCTCGTGCTCGATTGAGGAACAGGCTATGATTACACTCTTCGGGTACCGTTTTTTTATTTCGTAAATGATCTGTTCTCCGGAATAATCGGGCAGTATGATGTCGATCAGGTAAATGCTGTATTCCTTTTCCGCTGCAAGCAGTGAATTACCGTTGCCGAAATAATCCACGCTGGTAATGCCGTAGTCGTCGAAGATCATTTTAAACGCGGCCAATTCCGACCTGCTGTCATCAAGCACGGCGATTCGCGTCTCGCCGAGTTTCGCGTTCAGCTCCTCATCGAGAATGAATTTGTTTATATAGTTCAGGAGTTTTTCTATGGCCAGGCTTTTGGGAATAAAATCGACAACACCGAGCGAATACATCTTTTTGCGGAGTTCGATTGAATCATTCGCCGATATGACGATGACCGGGATCTTCCCGTGAGGCCCCTCGCCTATTTTTTTTATAAATTCTTCGCCCGTTCCATCATCAAGCTCGACGGCGGTGATGATCAGGTCAATGCCGCTTTGATCGAGAATCCCCAGCGCTTCAGCAATGCTGCCGGTGGAGCAGTATCCGATATCCTGGTCGCTGAACGATCCATGGAGCACCTTGCGAAATGCGGCGCTGCGCTCGACATGCAGCACGTTATACATGGCGGTTCACTCTCTTGATGCGGTTATCGTTAATCATATCTGGCGACGGCATTATCAGATGCGCGCCTCGAATATTATAGCACGCGGAAGTATTGCGACCAAGAATAAAAAAATCGATGCGGCGCCCGGGTATGGATTTCAGGAGCGTGCGGTGTTCATTTACCCGGGGTTTCCCAGGGAAGCGGCCGCGCGATCTTGCCGATCTTTCCCGAATCCACCGCTTCGAGAAATTCCTCGCCGAGCCGTTCGCTTCTTGCCACGGTCTCGCGCCAGTACGCGATGCGCTCGCCGTCTTTTCCAATGAAGAGCATGAAGTCGTCGCGGTCCGGGATCTTGCCGTGGGGAAGCGACTCTACGAATTCTCGCGAAGGCGCCAGCAGCACCAGGTTGTCCATCGCCGGTGATTCAGGCATGCGCCACGAGAGCTTCTTGTCGAGCCACCCGGGGATTATGCGGTCGGTATAATGCGGGTATAGAACGAGCCCTTCGTCGTCGCCGCCGAGATAGTCGATGTCGACATGGTAGTCGATCATGCCGCCGTCGCGATAGGTGCCGGGTTTTGCGCCTGCTATGTTCCTGATGCCGGCCATGACCAGGGGAATCGATCCCGAAGCCATCACCGCTTCCGCAAGATTGTCGGGCGCAAGCGGGGCCTTCTGCGTCGGGAACTCGTTCATCCTGAAAAACGGGGGGATGTCCCGCCTGTCATAGAAAAGGGCGCGCTCGAAGAAATACCTGAGCAGTTTCCTGTTCGCCAGGTTCGCGAACACTGCGCCTGCAAGCCCGGCTGTCTGGATATTCTTGCGCTCACTTGCAACCAGGTGCCTGCCGCGCACTGCCAGGACATTCAGCCGGTAGAAAGGATGGGCGAGCGCCGCATCCGGCCTGTTGTTTCCCATAAGCTCTCTTAGAATCTTCAGGCTCTCCGCAGTAACTTCCTGAGGCGTTGGCCTGCTGTCGTAGCGCTGCTCGATGTACGACTCCCTGAACCGGTCGAGCGACTTCTCCCCGAGAACGGCCGACAGGAAGCGCCATGTGCCGATAGAAGAACCAACCATATACAGCGGCCGTTTTCGTTTTTTAAACAGCGGAAACACCGCCCGGTCCAGGCCGTGCAGCACAAGCCATTTCGGCCCGCCCGCAGCGCCTGCCACGACTTTGATGCGGTCAGGTTTGAGCCCCTCGTCACGCAGAATGGCGAGGGCCTTTTTGCCGGCGTATATGGCCAATGCAGGGTGTTTTTTCATAATGACCCCCCAAACCCCCCGGCGGGGGGCTTAGATTGTGATCAGGTGTGAAAAGCCCCCCTCCGGGGGGATGGGGGGCTTTTTGAAATATTAATCTGCTTTCTTGAACTGCAGGCGCGCGCCCATGGCCAGCAGGGTCTGGTTGCGGTCCTCGATGTTCAGGGCCTGCTCGAGTCCGCACGCGTCAAGGTTCATGTTGATCGCTTCCTTGGTGAGCCTGAGCGCCGGCGGGTTCTTGGTCATGAGCAGCTGCGCATATTCCATGGCCGCGGCTTCGAGCTGGTCGCGCTCGACTACCTTGCTCACCATGCCCAGGTTCCACGCGTCATCCGAGGAGATGAACTTGCCGGTATACATGATCTCGTAGGCCCTTCCTGCGCCGATCACCCTGGGCAGGAAGTAGCTGCACGACATGTCCGCGCCGCCCAGCCCGATATTGATGTACGCGGCGCAGAAGCGGGCGTCCTTCGATATCACGCGGATGTCGGAGGCGAGCACGAAACTGAAGCCCAGGCCCGCTGCGGCCCCGTGGCACGCGCATATTATCGGCTGCGGGCAGCGCCTCATGTGCAGGTTGAGCCTTCCAAGCCTGGACTGAAACTTGTAGAAGTTCTCGGCGTTCATTTTCATGGTCCCCTCGGCGGCCTCCTTGATGTCCAGGCCCGCGCAGAAGCCTTTTTCGCCTGCGCCCTTGAGCACGATTACCCTGGTGTCCAGGTCATACAGCCTCTCGCGCCAGAAAGCTTCGAGCTCCTCCATCATGGTAAAGCTCACCGAATTGTAGGCCTCGGGCCGGTTAAGCGTGAGCACCCCGATGCCGTTTCCCTTGTTTTCATAGATGATCGTCTGATAACTCATAATAATACCTCGCATTGTTTCGATCGAGTCAGCGCGGCGCCTGACGCCTTGCTGACTCATGAAATTCCCCTATCCCTAAAAAATCAAGCCACAATTAATGTTTACGCGAGCCCGCCGCCGTCGACGACAAGGATCGAGCCCGTCGTGTATGAAGCGGCCTCTGACACGAAATACAGCGCCGCGCCGGCCATTTCATCCGGCTCCGCGTGCCTGTTCATGGGAACCTGCTTGACCACGTAGTCGTAGATGTTCTTGTTGTCCATGAGCGCCTTCGAGAACTTCGTGTCGGTGAGCCCCGGCAGAAGCGCGTTCACGCGGATGTTTTTGGCCGCAAGCTCCTTGGCGAACGCCCTTGTCATGGAGATGAGCCCGGCCTTGGTGATCGAATAGATTCCCTGCATGAACGCGGGCCTGATTCCGTTCACCGAAGACACGTTGACGATCGATCCGCCGCCGGATTCGACCATCAGCGGGACCGCATGCTTGATCATGAAGAAGGGGCCCTTCAGGTTCACGTCGAAGGTCTTTTCCCATATCGCCTCGTCCGCATTGATCATCTCGCCGAAGAACGGGTTGGTCGCCGCGTTGTTGATGAGAATGTCGAGCCGTCCGAACTTTTCCCTGACCTGTTTGAACATCGCCTCGATCTGCGCGACCTCTCCCATGTGGCACGCGATCGAATCGGCCTTGCCGCCCTTGTCTCTTATCTTTTTCGCGACCTCTTCGAGCGCGTCGATCTTCCTGCTCACCAGGATCGTGTGCGCGCCGTACTGCGCGAGGGCGACAGCGATGGATTCGCCGATTCCCCGGCTCGCCCCTGATATCAATGCGACTTTTCCGTCCAGTTTAAAATTGACCATAATCATTCTCCTTTGCTGTTAAATTTCCCTGCCTGCCCGCGCGCCTTCATGAATCGCTTCGATGAAGCGGCGCGGAGTCTTTGCGTCCCCTACTGTCGAATGGGGTATGTTGCTTTCTTTCAAATATGATTCAAGGACGTTGTTCGGCCGCGCCCCCAGCGCGAGGATGACCGTGGCCGCGGGCTCTGTCTGCTCCGAACCGTCGGCCCTGCGGAACACGACAGATTTCTCCTCGATGCGCTGTACGGTCGAATTTAACTCGATCCTGCCGCCAACCTCTTTTATCCGCTTGTTCAGCCAGTACCCGTGCGCGGTGAACGCGTTGACCGGCGGGAATTGTTTCATCTCGATGATGACCGAGGGGATTCCCTTCGCGGCCAGGTAATCCGCGGTTTCCATGCCGACGTATCCTGCGCCGAGGATCGCGACCGGCGCCGCAACTTGTGCCTTTCCCAGAAGCACGTCGCGGGCCTCGACCACGGACTGTCCGTCGATACCGGGAATTGCCGGCACCAGGGGACTGGCCCCTGCCGCGAGTATCACGAAATCCGGCCTGCCCTGTGCGATCATCTCCGGCGTGACATTCATGCCGCGCTGAATCCGAATTCCAGCCGCTTCGAGCTGTTTACGGGCCCAGGCGAACCACTGCTTCAGCCCTTCCTTGTGCGGGGGCATGCTCGCTGATAACAGCTGGCCGCCGGGCTCTTTTCCGCTTTCGAAGATTTCAATATTGTGGCCCCTCTTCGCTGCGTACATCGCGGCAGAGACGCCCGCCGGGCCCGCGCCCACGATCCACACCTTTTTCGGGTCCGGGGCCTTCTGCACCTCGCCCTTGTATTCGTTCCCGCAGTCGGGGTTGAACACGCAGGTGGCGGATTTGAACTCGAACATCAGCCGCTCGATGCAGCCCTGGTTGCACGCGATGCACCGCCTGATGTCATCATGCCTGCCCTCGCGCGCCTTGTTCAGGAAGTCCGGATCTGTCAGATGCTGCCTGCCGAAACTGATCATGTCCGCATCGCCGCGCGCGAGCGCCTGCTCGCCAAGCCGCGGGTCGTGGATGCGGCCCACGCCGATCACCGGAACCTTGACCGTTTCCTTTATCGTGCGGGCCCTGAACAGGTTGAATCCCTCCTCTGTGTCCATGGAGGCGATGGAGAGATTGCCGGGCGTCGAGTACACGCCCACCGAAACATGGATCGCATCAGCCCCTGCACCGACCAGTTTCGGCGCGAGCCACTTCGAGAAGTTGAGGTCGAACCCCTTGCGGATCGCCTCATCGCCCGATATTCTCACGATCACCGCGAAATCGGGCCCAACCGACTCTCTCACCGCGGCCACGATCTCGAGTAAAAAGCGCGCACGATTCTCGTCCGATCCTCCGTACTCATCGTCGCGCGCGTTCGAAAACGGCGACAAAAACTGGCACGGAAGATACCCGTGCGCTCCGTGGACCTCTACCGCGTCGAAGCCGGCCTTCTTGGCGCGCTCGGCCGCCGATGCGTACGCTGCCACGAGCGTACGTATGCGATCGACGCTCATCTGCTCGCACGCCTGGTTCAGAACGGCGCTGGGGATGGGGGAAGGCGCTTCAGGCTTCGCGCCCGCGATGCCCTCGAAGGTTTCCCTTCCCGCGTGGTGGAGCTGGAGTGCAATCCTCGCCCCTTCTGCGTGCACGGCATCGGCAAGCTTATTCAGTCCCGGGATGAACTTGTCGTCCCAGGCCCCGATTTCGGCCCCGAATCCCTTGCCGCGCGGGTCGATGGCGCATACCTCGGTGATTATGAGGCCAGTGCCGCCCTTCGCGCGGCGGGCGAGATATGCTATGAGCCGGTCGCTCACCGTGCTGTCAGGATTGCCGTACCCGGTCGCCATGGCAGGCATGACCGCCCGGTTTCTCACTTCCATTGTATTTATCTTAATGGGTGTAAAAATATTTTTCAGTTCAGTGCTCACACTTCCCTCCCCTGTATTCTGGCTATTTTTTCTGATCAAGACCGTCTATGAATCCGGGCTTGAAAAAGACGGGATTCGGATAGTCATAGAAGCCCTTTTTCACCTTCGCCCCGAGCCTGCCCTCTTCGACATACTTCTTTAAGAATGCGGCGTTTTTCATGGACTGGGGCTTCTTCGTTATGTTCGCCCAGTAATCGGTGATGGTATACACTGTCTTGAGCCCCACCTGGTCCATGACCCCGAAGGGACCCATGGGCGAACGCAGCACACCCATCCATGACCGGTCGATGTCCTCTACCGAGGCGACGTCGTTGGCTGCGAGTATCAGGGCGGATTCGAACCAGTTCATGAGCATGAAATTGAACACGAAGCCGATGCTTTCCTTGTGCATGACAATGGGAATCTGCCCGATTTTTCTTGCGAAATCAGCCACGAGCTGCGTGACCTCCTTCGCGGTGCCCGGATGAGGCATCACGTCGACGATGTTCGTCGATCGCACGTCGTGAAAATGAAATGCGCACAGCTTCTCCGGCCTGCCGGTTTCGGCCGCGAACATCGACGGCAGGAGCGATGACGTATTGGTCGTGAATATCGTCCTTTCGGGGCACAGCTCGTTGAACCTGCCGAATACCTTTTTTTTCATCTCCGGGTTCTCCGGCACCGATTCGCTGACGATATCCGCGTCTTTTGCGGCATCGACGTCGCTGGTGGTAGTCGTTATCCGGGCGATAAGTTTCTGCGCCTGCTCATCGGTGATCTTTTTCATGCTGACGAAAAAGCCTGCCAGCTTGGTTATGTTCTTCATCGTCCCGTCGAGCACTTCCTGAGAAATATCGTAAATCGTCACATCATACCCCGCCATGGCGCACACGCAACCGATCTGCTGCCCCATGTGTCCCCCGCCGAGAATCAGAACTTTTTTTATGTCTTCGACTTTCATGCAACGTCCTCCATCTTGTTTGTTGTAATTAATAAATATATTGCTGCTGTCTCCCTCCCCCTTGAGGGGGAGGGCCGGGGAGGGGGTATTAATCCCCTATCCCGACAAGCTCTGCGAAGTTCTCGCCGAGTATCCTGCGCTTGACTCCCCCGTCCCTGAAAATATCTTCGATCCATCCCTTGATGACCGTGTAGTCGAAAAGCCCGTCCTTACCGTGAAACCCGAAGGGACCGTCGGTCCCGTACAGGCAGCGCTCCGGCCCCAGGAACCCGACCACTTCCCGGATGGTGCGCCTGTTCACGTATGATGTCTGCGACAGGTCTACATAAACGTTTCGGTTCGCCCTGATTTCTTTCCACGTATCGCCGAATTCCGGAAACGCGGTGTGGGCCAGGACGAGCTTCAGGTCCGGCACCCTGGCGAGCAGCGCACGGATATCGCCATGCGAGCCAAAACCCGCGTGCAGAATGAGGGGCTTGCCCCTGGCAGCGGCGATTTGGGCGGATGGCAAGAGCTCCACCGGGTCATACCGGTGCCAGAACGGATGCGCCTTGATCCCGGCGCACGCCGGATGGCCCATCCATTTCATGGCCTCGGCCTTCTGTTCTTTCGCCCCGCGCGGATTCACGAATATCCATCCCAGGAAACGGCCTGGATGGGCATCAGCCGCGGCGAACACCGGTGCGTTGTCCGGATCGCGGTAGATGACAATCGTCTGGCCTGAGAGAAGGCGGATGTTCCCTTCCGCGTTGAAATTACCGGAGAGCAGTCTTCCCATCCCCCTCAGGGTCTTTCTCCTGAGAAGAAACTGCATGATCCGGGCGCCGACAGCCGGCGGCTCGGGAAAAGGATCGTTCAGCGCGCCCATGAGCGCGACCCGGTCAATGCCGGATTCGTCCATCTTCCCGATCAGGTCAGGCACCGTAAGAATACGCTCTTCAAGATGATAATGGCAGTCTATTATCATTAAAAATGTTCTCTTTTCACGTCCAGCGTTACGGTCTTTTCGCTCCTGAGTCTCTTCGCGAGCCCGAGGCATTTTGGCAGCTCGTACTCGAAGAAGAAATCCATCGCGTGAAGCTTGCCCTCGTAGAAATCGGCGTCCTGCGCCGCGGGCTTCTTCGCGAGCGCCCCGGCCGCGACCATGCCCTGCAACAGCCACTGCCAGGCAATGGCCACATACCCGAAAAATTCGAGGTACAGCGTCGCGTCCGAGAGGAACCGGTCGATGTTGCCCTTCATCGCGATACCCATGAGGTGCATGCTCACGCCCTTGAGCAGCTCAAGCGATTCCTTCAGTTCGGCCGCGCGGTCCTTCGTGCGATCGAACGAGGAAGCCCTGTTCACGGCGCTCTCGACCTCGGCGGCGAAGGCCATGAGCGCCTTGCCGTTTTTCATCGTCGCCTTGCGGCCGAGAAGGTCCATGGCCTGTATGCCGGTCGTGCCTTCGTGTATCGGATGGATGCGCATGTCTCGCATGTGCTGCTCGAGCGGGAAGTCGTCGCAGTAGCCGTATCCGCCAAGGCACTGAACTCCCAGGCTCGTCGAGATGATTCCCATTTCAGACGGGTACGTCTTCACGACCGGGGTGAGAATTTCAAGAAGGAGCTCACTGCGCTCCTTCTCCTCGCCCGAGCTTACGTGCACCAGGTCGACCAGCTTGCCGCAGTATATGGCAAGCGCGAGGCCTCCCTCGGAGATGACCTTCTGGTTCAGCAGCATGCGGCGCACGTCCGCGTGCTCGATGATCGCCAGCTGGGGTTTGGTCGGGTCCTTCTCGAGCACGTTGCGGCCCTGCAGGCGCTCCTTCGCGTATTCGAGAGATGCGTGGTACGCGGCAGTGGCGATGGCCACGGCTCCGATGCCCACGCCGACGCGGGCCTCGTTCATCATCTGGAACATGTACGTCAGGCCCTTGTTCTCGCTGCCGAGCAGCCATCCCCTGCAGTCGCCGTTCTCTCCCATGCTGAGCTGCGCGATTGGAGATCCCCGGTATCCCATCTTGTGGTAGCATCCGGCGCACGCCACATCGTTGGGCTCGAGTTTTCCCTTGTCGGCGATCCTGAATTTCGGGACCACGAAGAGCGAGAGCCCCTTGACCCCTGCAGGGGCTCCCTTGACCCGGGCGAGCATCAGGTGGATTATGTTGTCCGCGCTGTCGCAATCCCCGGCGGAGATGAACGTTTTCTGGCCGGTGATGCGATAGTATCCCTTGTCCGTCGGTTCGGCTGACGTGACCACGTCCGAAAGCGAACTTCCCGCCTCGGGCTCGGTGAGCGCCATGGTCCCCTGCCATTGGCCGGCGAACATCTTCGGAACATAGCGGTCCTTCAGCTCCTGGGTGCCGAACGACATGATCAGGTGCGCGGCCCCGGTCGTGAGGTGCGGATACACGCTCAGCGAATAATTGGCCGCGGAAAAAATGAACTGTGCCGCGTTGTTTATCGACAGGGGAATCTGCTGCCCGCCCATTTCATAGGGGAACGGCGCGTTGATCCATCCGCCTTCTCCGCATATCTTCATGTAGTTTTTCACCGACGGGTGCACCCTGATCCCGCCGTTGATGTACTGCGGCGGCTGGCGGTCCATCTCGGTGAAGAATGGCCGCATGTGGTCGATCGCGATGTTCTTCGCGGTTTCGATGACCATGTCGAAGGTCTCCCTGCTGTGGTCTGCGAACAGGGGATATCCGGTCAGCGAGGCGACGTCATTGACCTCGTAGAGGTGGAAGTTGAGGTCTCGTTCACTGTAAAATTTTTCTGCCATGGTATAACTCCTTTACTTCTTAAAGACGGCCACCGAGGCACAGAGAATTCAAACCATATCAAGAAAAAGATAAGGGGATGGGGGGATGGAGGGGAGATCGGGGGGATAAATATCTGGTTATCTCTCTTCAACCCTCATTTCTCTTCATCTTCCTATCCCCTCTTTATCTCCATATCTCCTGTTCTTACACTCCCATATCGCTGATTCCTCTGTTCCCTCCGAGTCTCTGTGGCAAATTCCTGTTTTTTTATCAAAGATTCGATTTACTCATGACCTCCAGCGCGGTGCCTTCGAGAATTTTCACTGCGTGGATCAGCATACCGAAACGCTGGTCCTTCGTCTGCCCGTGGAAGAACCGGTAATATATCTGCTGGGCTATGACCGCGAGCCTGAACAGGCCGAAGCAGTAATAGAAATCGAAGGTGTCGACCGGGCGTTTGGTCAGCTCCGAATACAGTTTAATCTGCTCTTTACGGGTAAGCATCCCTTCGATGTTCGTGGGCATCATGCGGATGAGCTGCATCTGCTGCGGATCGTCCTTCTCGACCCAGTATGCCAGCGACGATCCCAGGTCCATGAACGGGTCGCCCACGGTCG
>JAKLIV010000124.1 GCA_022709405.1 Spirochaetota bacterium | reverse complement strand
TCGGGGAAAACGAAATGGACATACCATTTATAGGGGGGGAATAACCATGACTGAGGATCAAGCACGCGATTGTCGTTATATTTTACACCTTTACCGAGGCTGGACCACAGAGGACGGGCACCGGGTCCCATGTCTCAAATAAACACAGGAGGTCTTATGAATAAAAAAACAGAAACACCAATATGTCCTGCGTGGGTTCATCCAAAGGATAAGCATGTAGTAGAAATTTTTTGTATGTCCTGCGGCGAGAAGCATGTCCACGCCCGACCGAAAAACAAACACCCGATCCACAAAATACCGCATTGTCGCTATTCACGGCATAAGAGACCAGAAGGCTATTACATCCAGATTATGCCGGGTAACATGCCTGATTCAATACGACACGCCACTGAAAATAAACGACGCGAGAATCTCGCAGAGGAGCGGCAGGCGCGAGGCAGATAATGATTAAAGTATCATCTTATATACTTAAATACTCTGTGGTATTCACCCTCGCTGGCCTAAACCATAAGGTACTGTCTAAAATTCTAAACTCTAAGGGGGTGTCACTCGACCCCGCGCGCTTCCGGCTCACAGCGCTGGAAGTTGTCGAAATGAAATGATTCAGGATCGGACGGTTGACAAAAAAATTAACCCCCAGGCGGGGATAACACGAGGAGGTCAGGAAATGAAAAAAGTCAAAAAAACAGTGAGGCGGGGATCGACCAAGGCAGCGGCACCCATGTTAAAAAGTGAGTTTGCACGAGCTTGTGGCGTGAAACCGCAGACGATCACATCGGCCCTGAAAAACGGTTTGGTCATCGCCGAACAGGACGGGATGATCGACCCGGCGCGAAGGATCAACGCAGACTATCAGCACGACGCAGCAATCCGAAAGGCCGAACGAGTGGCCCTGTCAAAACGCACCGGGCCGAAGCTTACCGATCAGGAGCGCAGGGAACTATACATGCAAATGCCGAACCTCGACGTTTTAGCGGCACTCGAAAATATTCAACCGACGAATTTGAAAGAAGCGAAACTCTGGGCCGAAACCATGAGGACCGCACTTGAAACGCGGGACAGGTTGGCAGAATTGATGGAGCGCGGTATCATCACGGACAGGCTTTCCCTCATGTCTGAAAATATCGACATGTTTTCCGCGCTGACCAATACCGTGACCGCGCAGATATGCAGGCGGTTGAAACGGGAAGACCCGGACAGCGTCGCCCAAATCAAGAAGATCATCGCGCCGGAGGTCGAAAAGATCATCAAGGATTTTAAAAATCTATGTCAGAAAAAATTATAGAGGAGGTGGTATCAGTGAAAAGAGGAAGAAAACGACATACATCCGACGGCAGGTTTTTATCTCAGGCGGCATTTTGCAGGCTTTGTGGTCTCGGTCATCGCAGTACTGTTTTGCGGGCGGTCGAGTCCGGCCGGGTCGTGCTGAACGGCGAGGGCCTTGTCGATACGCGGCACCCGGCCAACGCTCGCTTTTTGCGTGGACAATTGACTCAGTCGAGCATTCGCGCCGCGCCGCTATTCGAGCGGATCAAGGCAGAACTTCAAACTCAATTACAATAAACGGAGGAACATTTAACATGGCTCACAAAAACATTTCAACATCGGCATCAGAAGAAACCCACGAGATTTACACCCCTGCGTGGTGCAGGAGGTTACTCGGCAACATCGACTTTGACGACGAAGTGCAGCGCGTCCGGGCTCGTGCTGAAAATCATGCTCTTGACCGTTCGGCTGCGGTCGCCATCGGGTGTGCAATGGCAGCTTGCCAGCTTGCCGAACAGGCCGGGAAATTCGCGGAACTGCCGGAGGAGATCAAGCGCGTTTACGGTCTGCCTGTCATCGAGGACGCAGACACGCTTTCCGGCTGGGCGAGGCGGCACGGCAACAAACTTTTTTTTGAGGAAGCGTTCACGCTCGTGGCCGACATCGCAAAAGTAGCGGGAGCGAAAACAGCCGATGAGCTCATCGACGCGCTGCATAAATTCGCGCTCGATTCTGTTCACTTGACGATTGACTACTTTATGCTGATCGAGCACAGCCCGAAGACAGCGGCCCCGGCAGCGGCAACACAAAAAGGGCTTGACGTTTCGCCTAACGTTGTTAACATCAACAGCAGGAGGCAAGGAGCATGAAGAAAAAAATAGTTATTTCGGGCGAAATTGGATTTACCCTTCAACCGTCCGCGATCCGGTCTGAACTGGACGCGGCGAAGGGCGCAGACCTCGACATATATATCGCATCCCCCGGCGGCTCGGTTTATGACGGGTTGGAAATTTTCAACATGTTGAAAAGCTACAAGCGGGATCACAAAAACGCTAAAATCAATTTTGTGATTCAAGGACTGGCCGCAAGCATGGCCTCATATATCGCGTGCTGCCCTGCTGCCGATAAGGTCATCGCAGAAAATAACGCCGTATTTATGATTCATAATCCGTGGGCTGGCATCGTCGGCGATCACCGGGAAATGCAGAAGACTGCCGAGATTTTGGCGGGGCTCGCTGCCTTGCTGTCAAAGGCATACGCAGAAAAGACCGGAAAAAGTCAGGCCGAAATACAGAAGTTCATGGATGCGGAGACGTGGTACTTTGGCGAGGAAATCAAGGCCGCCGGGTTCGTTGACATGATCATCGACGCCGAAGACAAGGACGGCAACCGAGACAGGGCCGCAGCACTTGCCAGCGCGCGGACTTCATTTGCGGCCGTCGCTGCGAAAATGAAGTCCGATCAGAAGGCCCGGGAAGACCTCGACCGAGCGGCCGCCATGATTCAATCATCGGCACCGGAATTTACCCCGGCATCGGGCACCCCGATCCCCTCGGGATCACCGGCACCCGCAGCGGGCCCGAGTACGCTGCTTGACCTCGGCGCACTCGAAGGTCATGTCCCGGCCTCTACTTTTATCGTCGGCGACGTTAAGCGGAATACACCGGCAGGATCAGCACCCGGCACCCGGGCGCCGGTCGTGCAAGCACCCCGCACCCTTGCCGAATTGCGGGCGCAGTTGCCGTCGGTTTATGGCGAACTCGTGGTCGAGGCCCGGGCCGCCGTCGAGCAGGAGCGCGCCCGACAGACCGAGGCCGAGAGAGTCCCGGGCCTTCTCGGATTAAAAAAGCAGCTCAAAGGCTCGCCGCTATTCGAGGGCATTTCCGAGATCGTCGAGGACGCCATCGTTCGCGGGCAGTCATTCAACGACACACTCGTGGCCGTCGTTCGCTGGACCGCTTCCGGCAGCGCCGTCGCGTCGCTTGAAGGGGTCCCGGACATTCGCATCGGCCAGACCGAAGGCGCATCAGGCGAGACACCGAGGGCCGACAATCGAAAAATGACGGTGGAGGCATAAACCATGTTCATAAAAGAAAACACAGTTGTATTTATGGCAACAAAAGCCGTGACGATTCCACAGCGCGGGATACTGCAACCCGGTGAGGTCATTCTTAAATCAGCCGTTTGTGACGAAGATTATTTCCAATTGATTCTTGACGAAGGGATTCTCGTCCCGGCTGGTCGGGTCACGGGGAACACAGACCAGGGGAATTTTTTGTGGAAAGCATTTGGCGCGTTTGAAAAAATTTTGATGGCGTGCGGCCTTGATGACTATCTCACCGAGGCTCGACGTGATCCACGGCTACGAGCTCGCATGGCAAGGTTGATTTCTTCATCCTTGCCGGATTTTCTGAAAAGCGTTCAAGCCGAAATGTCCGGCGACAGCGCAGGCGGTAAAAAATGAGTCCGGCGTTCGTTTCAAATTTGGCGTACACCCCGGAGCACTTCGCGGCCATGTGCCGGTCAACGTTGGCCGACATCCGGCGAGCGAGTGAGGCGGGGAAACTGGTTTTTGACGCTGACGGCCAGGTGGATTTATGGGAAACCCCGAACTGGCGTTTCTTTACCCGGGCCGTCGGTTTTAATTAAGCGGTTCGTGCGGGCGGTTTCTTGGTAGGAGCCGCCTGCGGTACCTCCTTATTATGCTTACCCTCGGGGCTTCACGGCCCCGGGGGACTTTTTACCTTGAAGAGGGAACAAAGGCAGATATGTATAAAACTGACATATTTTTAGCTATTATACTGTTTTTTGTTGTATTTAATTGTATTTTGTTGCTTTTTGTTGCTTTTTCTAAATTTTTCTTGATTTTTCTTTAGTTTGCACGACGTATGTAGTGTATATATGATGTATATAGTTAATAGTTAAATGAGAACAGGGAACGAGGAACCAAATGGCTTTGCAAATTAAAGATACTCCCGTATTAAGGGGGCGCAATGCGGAGAACTTCTATAAAGAAATAGAAAGGTCTGAACATGAAAAAGTCTCTTCTGCTGAATTGGAGAGAATGCGCTCGAATTATGAATTGATAATGAAAAACGCAAAATTTGAATAATTTCTGTTAAATGCTCTCGACGTTTACCTTTACCCGATTATCTCCCACCCATATAAAAAAACATTTCAATTGTAACGATCCAGACTTAAATGAATTTTTCCACGATGAGGCCGATCTCTATTTAAAGCATTTATTGGCCGTTACATATATTTTTGAAAGCACTGATAAAACGATTGGTTTCTTTTGTGTCCATAATGATAAAATTTCAATTAAGGAAGCAAAAAGCCCGTCATTCTGGCAAAAAAGAGTATGTGAAAATGTTCCACACCCGAAGAGAATGAAAAGTTTCCCTGCGGTTAAAATCGGTCGCCTCGGAATACATGGCGACTACCAGAGCCTGGGATTCGGATCAGCGATACTTGATTTTATTAAAATATTTTTTTTAGAAAAAAATAAAACCGGATGTAAATTTATTACCGTTGATGCTTACAATAAAGAAAATGTTTTAAGTTTCTATGAAAAAAACGGCTTTAAATATTTAACTGATGAAAAACAAGATGCAGACAAGAACGGAATTATTAAAACAAGGCTCATGTTTTACGATTTAAACCGCCTTATCACATCTTAATCCCCCTTCCGCATCTGCTGGCCTAAACTCGATAAGTCTGACTTACCCGGCCCCCATCCACCCGTGGGGCAGACCCTACCGGAAACCCGGCGCACGTTATGCGGTTTCTGTTTTCGGGGGGTGTGTTGAAGCGGGTTCAACTTTTGTTGAGGTGAAGGGAGATCTCCGAGGAAGGGGTGTCCATATTATGAGACACCCCTTTCATTCGTACAGCTCGACGCCCTGACTCGCAAGCTCCCGGGCCGTGCGGATAAAATCGACGGTCGAGGTAAAAACGAGGGTCCGGCTGGATCGGTTCAGAAATACGAGGCGAGGGCCGGGGACTTCTCCTCTTTTGCCGGTCAGCTCGTCCAGGGGGTCGGGAAGTTCCGGGCCGTCGTCCTCGCTGCCGCTGCCGTCCTCGGGATCGTCTTCACCCTCGCAGAGATCGTCGTCTTCCACTTCCTCGGAAAAATTTTCCTCGGTCGCGGAAATATCTTCCTCGCCGGCTGACGCAATTTTTGCGGCAAGCTGCGAAATTATTTCGTCGTCCTCGCTCGTGTCCGGGTCGAGTGCATCGAGGTCGATGTCCTCAATTGATTTTACGGGCAGATCGTCAAAGGGGGATTGTTCATCGTGGTTCGGTCTCAATATCTGCATGACCTGAAGGTACAGCACCCCGGGCCGTCTGTCAAGTAGAATAGCGTTATACGGAATATGTCTGAAAGAGGAACTGACCGTCGATGAACTGGACCGGGCGATATATCGTTTTTACACATGCCTAACTAGTAAGGCATCTTGCCATAAAGACGACAAGGGATATGCCGTAGTTGCAAAGGCAATTGGAAAGTCCGATCTTCGTGTCCGCAAGGCCATTGACCGCTTCGAGTTTAAACGGTGCCTGCTCCATAAATTTGTGGAGCAGCTTGCAGTTGGGCCGCCGGAATTTATCGGCGTATGACCGGTCAAGGCTGGCACTACAACTGGAGCCACTGATCGCGGGGAAGGCGAAAGAGAATCAGATAGCCCGGAAGGGCGATCAGGCAGGTGCATCTTGTCAGAAATCTGGCAACTTGATACCCGTAGACACAAAGAAAGAACTCGCCACCATCGCCGGGGTCAGCCACGACACCATTGCCAAAGTGAAAGCCATTGAAGAAAAGGCAGCGCCGGAGGGTCGAGGCCGGGACGTGCTGCCGGGAAAGCAGGAGGCCGTTGGTATTTATTGCTTTTTCACACGTAGCATCGACGTAGCAAAATAAAATAAACGATAAAAAAAAATAAAAAACAGTGATAAAAAATTAATTGACTTTCTTCATATATAAAGTAAACAGTAATAGCTTATTGAAAACGCCAGTAAACCACGGCGAAACGTTGGCTGCAACGCCTCACATGCAGGAGGTCGTTGGTTCGAGTCCAATATCGCCCAAAAAAGAGATGATATCCCTCATCTCTTTTTCTTTTTAATAAGGTCTTTTTCGATATTTTCCTTCTGCCTGTCGCTCAGCTCCGGCAGCCTGATGCTGAGGCTGTCGAGCTTGTTTACGGTCTGCCGGTATTTCTCGCTTTCCTTCAGGCGCTGGATGCGTTTATTGGACCGTCGGCGGTCCCAGCGGTTGATCTTTCGTTCCTTTTGCATGGAATCCCTCCCTGTTGGCGAATATGCATTCGGTTTGATTTATGGGTTCCCTTATGATATGCATTCCCTTCCCTGAATATCAATATTTTTTTGTCTGCCGGGGAATAATCGTGAAATGAGGCGTTTGACCCTGTATAATATGGTATGAACACAAAAATCATGACCGTAGTGCAGTGCTGGGATGACGGGGTGACGACCGATATCCGTCTCACAGAGGTGCTCCGGCGTTACGGAGCGAAGGCTTCTTTCAATCTATGCTTCGGCCTGCACGAAAAACACCGCTCTTTCAGATGGCGGCACCGGGATTCCGACGTGTTCAGGCTCGGCCGGGACGAGCTCAGGGGCGTGTATGACGGATTTACCGTCGCCAATCACAGCATGACCCATCCCCGCCTTGACCTTTTACCTGAAGATGAGGCCCGCCGCGAGATAGTTGAAGGAAGGGAAGCACTGCAGCAGCATTTCGGGCAGCGGGTGGCCGGGTTCGCCTATCCGTTCGGAGCGCACAGCGATACCCTGATGCGGCTGGTAAGGGAGGCCGGGCACACGTATGCAAGGACCATCGAAAGCGATGATTACCGGTTTCCGCCGGACGACGCCATGCTCTTTCATCCATGCTGCCATTTTTTAGCTCCCGATCTGCTGCAGCGCTATGAATCGGCCAGGGAATGGGGAGTATTCTATTTCTGGGGGCATTCATACGAGATGGTCGCGGATTCGATGTGGGATGAATTCGAGAGGGTCATCGAAACGATCAGCGCTGATCAGGGTTCGCGCTGGGGCGACCTGGAGGCGCTTTTCGACGACAGTGCCTGAAAGAAAATATGGATTGATTTTCCCGGGGTTTCAGGGTATAGATACATGAACTGATTTTTCCGGTTCCCGAAATTATATCAGAGGATGACGATTATGAAAACGATGAGAACGGCCGGTATTATAAGAAGGATGATGCCGGCAGCCCTTATTTTTGGAATATCCATAGCATGGTCGTGCGCCACTATCGAGGTAGTGTTCGAACCGGTCCCTCCACCGGTGCAGGTCACGGTCGACGACGATCAATGGAGAAGGGACGAGGAGGAACGCCGCAGGCGGATGGAAGAGGAGCGCATACGGCTCGAGCAGGAGCGCAGGCAGGTCGAAAAGGACCGCGTGCGTCTCGAGCTGGAGCGGCAGCGCAGGCTCGATGAGGAACGGGAAAGGATCGAGCGCGAGCGCAAACGGGAGGAGGAAGAGCGCTGGAAGAGGGAGCAGGAAAGAATCCACGGCGACCTTGACGGAGAATGCGCGGATTTTTGCAGGGGGCTGCGGGGACGCGACCGCACTCAATGCTACGAAACCTGCGTGCAAAGGCGCAGTGAGGAGAAAAGGAGACTTGAGCAGGAGCGCCTGAGAAAAATCGAGGAGGAGCGCCTGAGGCTGGAGCGTGAGCGTAAACGGCTCGAGGAAGAGCGTCTCAGGAAAGAGTACGAGGAGCGCAAAAGAAAGACCGAGGAGGAGCGCCTGAGGCTGGAGCGCGAGCGTAGGCGCCTCGAAGAGGAACGGCGCAGGAAGGATGAGGAGGACCGGATACGGCTCGAACATGAGCGAAGGCAGAAACTCGAAGATGAGCGCCGCAGGCAGCTCGAGGAGGAGCGCCAGAGGCTGGAGCGCGAGCGCAGGCAGATTGAGGATGAGCGCCGCAGAAAGCTCGAGGATGAACGCCGCCGGGACCGGGAAATGTCCATGAAAGACTGCCTTGAATCATGCAGAAACCTTCCGGGGCGCGAGCGTGAGAGATGCATCCAGGCCTGCAGGAAAGGGGATGGAAGCGAATACCTCGACCGGGAAAGGCGCGAGCTCGAGCAGAGGAAAAAAGCCGAGGAGGACAGCCGCAGAAAGCTCGAGGAGGAGCGCCGGAAACTTGAATCCGAAAAGAGCCGTCTCGAAGAGGAGCGCCGCAGAAAGCTCGAGGATGAACGTCAAAAGAAAGAGCAGGAACTCCAGAGAAAGAGGGAAGAGGAGCGCGACAGGAAGCTCGAAGAAGAGCGCAGAAAGATCGAGCAGGATAAGCAGAGGAAGCTGGAGGAAGAGCGTATAAAAGTCGAGCAGGAGCGTAAACACAAGATTGAGGAAGAGCGTAAAATGCTTGAACAGGAGCGCAGGAAAAAGCTCGAAGAGGAGAGAAGGAAGCCGGAGCAGGAGCGCAGGAGAAAACCCGGAGACGAGGGCCCCAGCCGGGATTGAGGCCGGGGAAAGCCGGCGGCTTTCAGGGTGTTGCGATCCGGTACAGGTGAACGCCGTATCCGTCAAATGCGTCCTGGAAGCTTCCCTCCGAAAGGGGAATGCTGCGGGATTCTCCCAGTACCTCGACTGCGGCGTCCGAAATGCCGCTGACCGTGAATTCCGCGGTAACCGGCGTGTTTCTCATGGCTGCGCTGAAAATATATGTGTTTCCATCGCGGCTTTTAACCATCATGTCGACCGGCGTGTCCGGATCGCCTGAAGAGACCTCGACGCTGCCGGTAATCGACTGCGTGTTGAGCACCGGCGCGAGCCCGGCGATCATGGCGTTGATATCGGCAACTGCGGCGACCGCGTCTGAATAGTTGAAAATCCCGTCCTCCCTGAATGAGGGCTCCCATTCGTGCACGAAATAGATAATCCCCATCGAGCCCGCGATGATCGACATCCACACCTCGCTTCGTATCTGGGCCGGGGTGGGCCGCGTTGCCGCGTTGCTGATATGGGTCGTCTCGATGCAGTTCCACACTGGTTTGGTCCCGCCGGACCACAAGATGAGGTTTCTTACACCCGATGCCACGTATTCGAGTTTCCCGCTGATGTTTGAATCGGAATCGGTGACCGGGTATATGTCGTAGGAAAGAATGTCGGCTGCTTCGGACGCCTCGGTATAGTACAGAGAATAGTTATCGCCGCTGTAATCTTTGCCGCCGATGTTGTCGAGATACCAGCGGCCGTACCATCCGATATTGGCCACGCCCTGGCCGAAGTTCAGCAGTACGGGCCTTGTGGGGTCTGCGGCCTTCCATCCGCGGTACAGGTCGACCAGCACAGCCGGCGCTATGCAGTAGGTATATGAACCGGTACCGGCGTCCCACTGGGCGTTGTCCGGCTCGTCATTGTGCATCCATGCCCTGATCATGGCATTGTATTGATGGGTCAGGCCGGTATCGTTCTGCGCGCAGATGACGTTCATTCCGCTTGAGTGCAGGGCCGCAAGCTGGGAGTCCGTGGGTCCCTGCCATAATCCGACATAGGTATTGATGCCGATGGCTGCGTAGTTCGCTGCGTTGCCCGGGCTTTGCAGCCATACCGCGAGGGGGAAAAATCCGGTATCTGAAGGCAGTCCGTTTTCCCATTGGCTGTAATAGGCCGAACCGTATGCGGGCGCGTTCGTGGTGGTGAAAACCATGTCCTCGGATTCTGAACGGTTTCCGGAGCTGTCAGAAGAAGCAACCATGTAGTGATACTCGGTATCAGCCTGCAGGCCCGAGAGGTATACGGCATGATCGGTGACAAGGGCTGGGATTTCAACCGAAGACCCGTAATCGGCGCCTGTGCCGTATCTAACTGCCGAGGTCGCCGGTTCATCGGTGGCCCATGATATCCTGACTCCATTGTTGACCGGGTTTGACGATTGCGCACCGGTTATGACCGGAGGCGTCGAATCGTTCGAGATCGATGTCTTGTCGGTCAGCGAACATCCGGAGAGAATGATCCCCGTGGCGAGAACCGGAATGACGAATCGGACATGTTTCGTTTTCATTATTACCCCACTGCGAATCGCGGTCTCATGAATAGGCGCGGAATAACGGAGAATCGGGTGAATATATATAAAACGGATGCGACAGTCAATCCATTAATCGATTTCAGCGCTTGCTATGGCAAATGGTAAAAAATTTTTTCAGGGGATCCATCATTTTGCCCGGGCCGATGATCTTTATGCTGACATTTCGATTCTCGAAAGAATCCCCTTCACTGCCGAAAGAGACGGGGCTGACGCGCAGACCGAGAACAGCGGTTCGCCCTTGACGTCGATCGCGGTGATTTCAGGATCGGGCCCGACCGTTCCGTAAAAAGCGAGCCCGCTTTCTTCGATCACTCGCACCAGGCCGTGGGCGCCGCTCTCGACCCTGTTGAACACGACGCCGGTTTCGACCGGGGCCATGCCGGGAACGCGCTTGATGATGTCCCTTATCAGAAGCGCGGTGGAGGCCCCCCGCATCGAGTTGTCGGTGACGATAATCGGGTAATCAACGGTCTCGACGACCTGCCGGTTCACCTGCTCGATGCCCGCCTCGGCGTCGATCACGATCACATCGTAGTTGCCGGCCATGGCCCTGATCGTCTCCCTGAGCAGGCTGTTCACGGGACAGAAGCAGCCCAGGGACGAGGTGCTTCCCATGGTTATGAGGCTGAAGGCCGGGGATTCGTACAGCGATTCCATGAGAAGATAATCGATGCTCTCGGAGAGCTCGTTTCTGTCTTTTTCATTTCCTGCGGACCGTGCTTTCGATATGATTTCCTCCCTCGCCTCGCCGATGGTCTTGACCGGTATCGCCCCGAGAGCGGATGTAAGACCGCGGGCCGGGTCGGCGTCGACGAAAAGGACCCTCGATCCTCTGTCTGAATAAGCCCTGCCGATGAGCGCCGACAGGACCGTTTTGCCGACACCCCCCTTGCCGAGGAGAGCCATGGTGAGAGTTTTCATGCTTGTTCATTCCCCTGTTTTGATTTTTTTATGGCGACAATTTCGCGTATGGCGTCGCATGACGGCTTTTCGTCGCACGACGCGCAGCTGAGGTCGGCGCATTCGAGCGCGCCCGATGCCTCGAGCGAGAGTTTCCTGTTTTTTCCCGAATAGGCGCGCTCCAGACTGTGGATCGGGGTGAACTCCCGCACCAGACCGGCGCTGCCGGCCGCGACCGCCGCGGCCACGGGGCCGATTTCCGGAAACGCGTCGTGGAAGGAATGCACCAGACACTGACCGAGCGATTCGGATGAGAACCCCCTCTTTATGAGATCGCGCGATATCCTGATCCACAGCTTGCCGGGAACGCTGCGCGCCATGTATCCCGGGATCCTGTTCGAGAGATTCAGGATCGAACGAAACCGGGCGTCGCCCGCGTCAAAGCCCGGCTCTATGCGGGCCATCACTGCGAGCATCAGGCATGCATGCGGCTCCCGTATGTCGAGCAGGTCGGTGCCCGAGGTCCAGACGCCTCCTGCGGCCAGGTCGTCGTTTGCGGTCCACAGAAGGGTCGCGAGCGATTGGTGGCGAGGCGAGCCCAGCTCGATCGCAGCTTCATCGGCGGTGACGATGAACGCATTTCTGTCGCTGCTGGCGAATGGCCTGTAACCGAACCGTCTGGCCTCGGCCCCATGGTCGTACTCGTGATACGTAAAGCGGCGCTCGGGTGCAAAGATGAATTCTTGCAGCATCGAGATGAGCGGGGCATTGTCCACGAGCGTGGGCGTTCCCGGTTTATGCATGATCGCTCCTCCACGGCATGAGCCGGGCCGCGAATCTGGCTGCAGGTCCTGATTGACGGGAGGCGCCGATAAGCGCCGCCCCGTACGCGGATGTCAGGATCGGGCCCGGCTGCAAGATTGAAATTTCCCTTCCGGAAATCTTCCTGACCATGTCTACATAGACAGTGACCGAGGAAAGACCTCCGGTTATCGCGACCGGATCTGCGGCCCCTGCATGGTCCATGAGGGTGACGGTCTTAAGCGCGAGGGAACGGACCACGCCGGCGAGAATGTCGCGGGCCGGTGTCCCGCGGCCGATCCGGCTGATGAGCTCGCTTTCGGCGAACACGGCGCAGCTGCCGGTTATGTGAAAGGGACTCGCGTCAGCGAGGTCCATCCCGGCAAGAGCTTCGAACGGCATCTTGAGCGCCTGGG
>JAKLIV010000123.1 GCA_022709405.1 Spirochaetota bacterium | reverse complement strand
ACTGCGACGGCCCGGAGGGCGATAACATATCGTCGGCCCCCTGCAATAGGGCATCTATTTCGTCTTGGGATAAAGAGCCGTCACCCATATTGTCCCCCTCATAAATAATAAGAAATCAAGAAACAAAACAGTTAATTAAGAATCAACTCCTTGAAATAGACCTCTTTGATCTTGCCATTTATCAGAATCATGTTTACGTGCGCCTTGATTTCCTCTGCAAGGGCCACCGAATCGCTGATCGAATCGAGATCTTCATACTTCTTTCCCTGAAGTATTATGTTGATTATATGCCTGATCTGGTTTGTACGGTTAATAAGCTCCGTGTTCAGCTCCAGGGTCTGTTCATAGCCAAGAGCGATCTCCATTTTAATAAAATGCGGTTCGGTATCAGCCGTCGTTTTGGAAAAAGCCGCCAGATCAAAACTCTGAAGCGGGGGAGGCGGCGGCGCGGTGATGATGTCCTGCTGCTTTTCATAGGCGCTTTCCTGGACATTTTTGGAAACGAGATAGGATATTCCCGTCACGAGAACGATAACAAGAATGCCCCCCGCCACATAGAGGAGGATTTTGATGATTTTGGAAACCTCGAATCCGGCCCCCCCTGCCGCAGGCTCGGGAGCCGCACCCTCTTCCTCCTCCTCTATTATCTCATCCCTTTCTTCTTCACCCATTTGATACTTCCTGCCGTTTGTTACATTTATTGTTTAGACCGAACCGCCCCGGTCAACCGGACAGCAATTCATAATTCCCTCAATCAAAATAGCCAAAACTCCGAAAACCGACAAGAAAATGTTAAATCAATTAATGAAGTAAATTAATTTACATTCAGGAGACATAATAACAGCATATTAATAAATATGTCAATTAATTTATTCATTTCACGCCTCGCACAAGCCTTAAAACGCCCGTATGCCGTCAATTAATGGGCCCCGCGAGATTCGAAACCGATAATATCCGCTTTCAGCCCGCCGAACCGATGCATAAGCCGGAGCAGGCGCAGACACCGGACGTCTTTGTTTATATTTCGGCAGAATCAACTCAAATAACAACGGAATTTTTATCACAGTACAGGAGGGAAAAACACGTAACACTTTCTACGAAAACGAGAAATGAGGGCTCATGAAAGGTATTTTTGTTGAAATTCCTCCTTTCCCATGATTGTAAAAAAATTGCCCAGCCGTGCAGTTTTGAAAACATTGATAATAGTGCTGCTGAGATCGAAAAAAACCAGGTTGATGCTTCTGGACATCGCGGTATTCAAAAATTTCACCAGAATGCCGATAGCCGAAGAATCGATAAACTTGATTCCCTGGCAATTGATGCCGATCACTTTCGGATTCTTGTCGAGCTGCTGCTGCCAAACGCTTTCAGCATACTGGATGCTCTCAATATAGAACTCTCCTTTTATTGAGAGTACTATCACTTCACCGTAATCATCAACGTTAATATCAATCATAACCGCCAACCCGAAATTTTATAAGCATAAACCACAGACAGGCAATCTTGAAATGTCCATAAACCGTCAATCGGCGCCGTATAGTTTTCTTTTATATTCTATAACCTTTTCAATTATATCCTGAGCTGATTCCGTAACAAGATATTTTTTTTCATTGGACAGGGTTATTACCGTATCCGGTCTTTCTTCAACCGTTTCGATATGGTTCGAATTCAAAACGAATTCGTCGCCGTTGAGTTTATGCAATACTATCATAACCGTAATCCCCTGTCTTCATTTTTTGAACGATCGACATATATTCTTTCAATGTCGACTTTCTGACATATTTTTCAGAACATCCCGGAACGCTGCAATCATAAACCGGAACACCGGAACTGGATATCACCTCCTCCAGCCACATTTTAGCGGCCAGGAACTGATTGTTGGTGCAAAAAATACTGCCGCCCCTGTTTATATGATACTCTCTTCTTTTTCTGACATTATCCATGCCGGCGGATTCCAGGGTGGTTAGCCTGCCCGTTCCGGGCATACGATTGACTGATGCGACCGAACCACGCGCATAAAATCGATCGGTGAAGCCAAGATCGTTCCCGACCATCATGATCGTGCTGACGGAGGCGCCGAGGGAAAATGCTACTGCCTGGGTCGTAATGATGCTCGCCGTCGCGAGGAAACCGAGGTCCCTGCCGGCGTAATCCCATAGATCGCCGTATGCATGATCGTCGAGCATCCAGTTGTAAAAACTGACATCGCCCGACCACTTCATTAAATTCGAGTGGGACATACAGCTGAAAGCGGCAAGGTGCATCCCGCTGGTGTCAAAACCGCTGAAAAAGTCAACCGGCGTCGTTTCGCAGGAAAAAACAAAGGAAGGGATGATCCCGTTTCTCATCAATATCCTGAGACTCATGTCGGCGGCGACCAGGACAATATCGCTGCATTTCTGGTATTTTTTTAAAAGATCGATATTGGCCTCAAGAGACGGGCCTGCGCCGATAATTATCACATTTTTCAAGTTGAAACGGGGAAGGATTTTCCTCAAACCGCCGAATTTTTTTATCAATGGACGATTCTTTTTTACATTGCGCCAGAAGGCCTCCAGTCTTTCATCAACAACGCCCTGATTGATCCGGGAAAATAAGTCATCTTTAGTAATCATGGCGCACTGTCTTTCTTTCAGGGGCCCGGATCATCCTTTGAGCAAGGTCGAAATGTATCTGACTATTTCCACATAATCGATGGAGCTGGGGTCCATTATTTCCAGAATCCCGATGAACAGTACGATGGACTGGGCGATTCTGGAAAGATAAACCGGATCAAGGTCGGATTTCCTCTTCGATTCCCTGTCCTTTCTCGACCTGATAATAAGGTTCGTATAAAAATCCTTGTGCTTATGCAAAAAGCCGGTGAAAAGCTCCATAATCTTCGGCTCTTCGAATGCGTAGAGTATCAGGTTCAGGACTATTCTGGTATTCGTCTTGTCAAAGATAAAGCTCTCAACGCCCAGGAGGGCCGACAGGGGGGCGATTTCTTTTGAAGTAAGGTCCCTTTTCAAAATATCGATATGAGATCTTTCAAGCTCGGAAAAAATGCTTTCTATAAGCTCGAGATAAATGTCTTCCTTGGTCTTGAAGTAATGAAGAACGCCGCCCTTGGAAAAACCGGCTTCATCTGCGATATTCTGCACGGTAATCCTCGAGTACACGTCACTCTCGAGACATCTTTTCAAAGCATCGACGATTATCGCTTTTTTCTTTTTTAGCTTTTCCTGTTTTTTAACCAACATGAAGTACCATCTCCGGTTGTTATTGGCTGATCCGATACCCTTTAAAATAGAACAAACAATCTAATGTTTTAACGGCTTTCAATATAAAATCAAGCAATAAATCTAACCTGGGGTTAAATTTATTTTTATTTACTTTTCCCGGATACGGGAGTATTGATGACCGAAAATAATGCAGGCCCGGATTCAGGGCCCTTTACGGAAATCAAGATGAAAAAGGAGCTGATCACCAGGTCATCCGAAGAAACCCTCATGTTCGGCGAGAAGTTCGGGCGCGATCTAAAAAAGGGGGACGTCGTCGCCCTCACGGGCGATCTCGGCGCCGGGAAAACCATCATAGCCAAGGGAATCGCAATGGGCATGGATATCATCGACGACATAACCAGTCCCACGTTCACGTTGATGGAAATATATGACGGCCACATTCCTTTATATCACTTTGACCTGTACCGGATCGAAAATGAATCCGAGCTCGATCTTCTCTATTTCGAAGAATACTGGGAAAACGGCGGAATCAGCGTGATTGAATGGGCGGACAGGGCCGGCAGCAGGCTCCCCGATAACACGATCCGCATCAACATTGAATACATAGACGAAAATTCCAGGAGGATCGTGATTGAACGTCCTGATAATTGACACAGCGACACCGGTCGAAACCGTCATTGTACAGGCGGGCGGAAGGTTCAGGGAAACGATAAAACCGTACGAACGCTCTCATTCAGTGAGCCTGTTCACCAGCATCGATTCATGCCTCAAGGAGCTCGGCCTCACGATCAGGGACATTGACCTGATCGGCGTCGGCATCGGCCCGGGATCGTTCACCGGCATCAGGATCGCGGTGTCGACCGCAAGAATGCTCGCCCAGGTGCTCGGGAAACCACTGGTGGGAGTCACGACCACGATGATCTTCGCCGTGTCCGTCTCCTGCGCAGAGGGAGATTACATACTAATCGCGTTCGACGCCAAAAAAAAACGCGTCTTTGGAGCCTTATACCTCAAAAAAGACGGATTCCTGCCCGACGAAATCGTTCCCCCCGGAGATTATGCCATTGAATATCTCCTGGAAAATGTCGGGCCCAACTGCAGGATATTCGCGGCAGGAGACGGAGTATCAAAATATTACCGGAGCATATCCGGGAAAAAAGATTCAGTTGTATTCATCGAAGATTTGCGTCCGAGAGGGGATCTTATAAGCCGCCATGTTATCGACATTTACAACGCCTGCCCGCATAAATTCACCGATTACAACGCTGTAAAGCCATTTTATTCCAGGAAATCCGATGCGGAAATAGCGCTTTCAGAGAAAACACGAAACGGGTGCGATTCTACTTCTTAGCTTTCATCTGGCGGATCAGTTTTGCCTTGTATTCCGCCTCCATGGGTTTGAGCACTGCGTAAAATCTCTTCATTTCATCCTTTCTCGACGAGTTGCCTTCGAAATCCACGCCGACGAATATGTTCTTTTCTTCATCCGCATACGTGGCCCTGATATCGCCGTAAATCGTAATGGGCGCCTGCAATTTAAAGACGATATCAAAGATGAATCCCTTGGATTTGATGATGTACTTCTTCAGATCAGAATCGGTGATCTTTATCTTCGCGCCGCCCCTGCTGATATCGATAATCGGCTGGTGCACGGGAATCAAAATGGTATTTGCATCGCGGATCCTGTCGACGAGCTTGAAAGAATGATCCTTGAGTTCGAGCACCTTTTCTATGCCGAAATTGACGCTTTTGGAAACGAGTTGAATATAGGCAAACGGGATAGAGCTCTCATTCTCGGTGATATAGATGATCGGCACGACGATGATCGACCTGTATCCCCTTTCAGTATATTTCTTGATGACATCGTCGAGCTGGGCGTCATAAATCTGATGGAGATCGATGAAGTCCTCGCTGAAGGCCCTGTAGGATTCGCTGCTTCCGGTATCGGGAATAAACAGGATTTTTCCCGTTTTTCTCATCTCTGAAAAGATCGGATCCTTCACGTCGGTCTCGAAAACATCGACCTTGACAATTTCGCTCATCTTTGAATTCGAGCTCTGGAACTGGTCGAGAAGGACCTTGATGCTGGTCGGGATTTTAAAACCCGAGAGATCGATGGTATGCTTCGAGACCCTGAAATTCGTCGCAACGGCCTCGTCCTGGTTGACCTTGAAACGCAGGTCGCGCCTGCCCTTGAGCGCCCTGCGGGCTGATTTGATCCTGCACTTGAAATAACCGGCGGTGATCACGTCCAGAACGTCAAGATCGACCTCGACATACTTGTCCGAAAGACCGTATATGACTATATTTCCGTCAGGCTTGTAGTCCTGATCGGTGACCACCATCACGCTCTTGTCGTCCATATACTCATTGATATTGATTTCAGTCTTATCGACGGCGTATTTGATGTAGAGCTTTCGATTGGTGAACTGGGATTTCAGCAGATTAATGACGTCATCCACGGTCTTGAATGAGTCAAACTCCCTGTTTTTTCTCTGTCGCATTTCTATCACGGCGCTTCCTCGACCGTACTCAAGCTATTAATTATATATCGATATTATCGTGCATTCCCGCCAGAAAAAAACGAATATTTTTGGAATGACGGAATAAAAGAAAACGACTCATGCACAGGCCCCTCGTGCAATACTGCTGCGATGAAATAAAAAAAAAAGAGGGTAACACCCTCTTTTTCAATTATCAAACGAGATGGACAATCTCTATTTTTTCTTCTTTGGTTTTGGTTTAGCTTTTCCTTTGGCTTTGGTTTTCGCCTTGGCCTTGGCTTTCTTCGCAGCCTCTTCTTTCTTCTTGGCTTCAGAGAGAGACTTGTTCAGCTTGGCCACTCCGGCCTTCTCTGACTTGAGTTCTTTCTCAAGCTTCTTGATCTTGTCATTCTTTCTTTTCAGGTCGTTTTGTAATTGTTTTACAGATTTACCTTTCATTGACAGATACACCTCGTTTTTTTATTGTTTGATCTGAGACATAATATGCACATCAATTAATTTTATGCAAGTAAAAAATTTTTTTTGTTCAACCCGGTCATCACTAACGCCTTTTATCGTATAACAGCCATTAAATGTTCGACAAGCTCACTGTATCACTTGACGAAATTTCGAAGGGCATCGGCCGGAATGACAAATGAGTATTGCATCAACTCGATCGTTTTGATATTATTTGTTTCATCAAGGTAATGAGCGAAATGCATTTTATTGTGGTTTCTTTTTTTATTGCAATTGAATCCATTCTCTCTTACTTTGTCCGCTGGATCGATCAAACAGGGGAGAAATCAATGGCGCCAAGACTGCCGCTCGTAACAATCGTCGGAAGACAAAATGTCGGTAAATCGACCCTCTTCAACGCGCTGATAAAAGAGAAAAAGGCGATCGTCGACCCGCTTCCGGGCCTTACGCGCGACGTGCTGTCTTTCGACGTACAGTTCCGCTCGGTATCCTTCACGCTCTCCGACACGCCCGGACTCGACATCCCCGGCGGCGCCGAACTGTCGGAGTCTATACTCGCGAACGCACGCAGCCACCTGGCGCGCTCATCCGTGATCATACACCTCCTCGAAAGCCCGGCGCCCGAATCGTTCGACCACGACCTGACCGATTACCTCAGAAAGCTTTCGGTGCCGGTCATCGCCGCCGTAAACAAAATGGACGGGGAAAAAGACCTCGAAAACATGCCTAATTTCTTCGAAACGGGCTACCTGGACATCATCCCGATTTCGGCCTTGAACAGGCTGAACCTGCCGCTCCTGCTCGATAAAATCGTCGAACTGCTGCCCGAGAAGAAAACTTCGATCGTGACCCCGGATTTGAGTATTGCGATCGTCGGCAGGCCGAATTCGGGTAAATCCACCCTGCTCAACTCATTCCTGGGTTACGAACGCGCAGTCGTATCCGACATTCCCGGCACGACAAGGGACTCGATCGACGAGTATTTCAGTTTTGAAAACAGGGTGATCCGGGTGATCGACACAGCCGGAATCAGGAAGAAAAGCCGCATAAACGAGGACGTCGAATACTATTCCCTGACCCGTACGATCGATTCCATCAAAAAATGCGACGTGGTCATACACCTTCTCGACGCCGTAATGGGTATCACCGAAAACGATAAAAAGATATCCGATGAGATCATCAGGGCGAAAAAACCCATTATAATAGCCGCCAACAAGTGGGACCTTGTCGAAAAAGACCACAGGACCTTCGACCAGTTCAGGGAAAAGATAATATTCAACTATTACCGGGCCGAGGATTTCCCGATCATCTCGATCTCGGCAAAAAGCAGGCAGCGCATACACAAGATCCTCACCACTGCAATGGACCTCAAGGAAAAAGCGCTCAAAAAGATTTCAACGCCGGAGCTGAACAGAATCATCGAGAGGCTGCAGAAAACCGGCACAAACGCCCAGCTCGGTCAGACCATAAAGGTTCTCTACGCCACACCGATAAAGTCAATCCCTCCGCGCTTCAAGTTCTTCGTCAACAGGGAGGAGCTCTTTCGCAAGGACGTCATCCGGTATTTCGAGAAAGCGCTGCAGAAAGAGCTTGGACTTGAGGGAATTCCGGTCATGATCGAGATCGAGGGGAGAAAAAAGAGACCGCAGGCCGCCAGAAAAAGCGGTAAAAACCCGCGCCGCTGACAGCGTTCAAAGCCTGATCCTGCATTCGATCGACCGCGCAATGGTCGCGCTGTCTGAAAATTCGAGGTCAGATCCTACCGGGAGGCCGTGCGCTATGCGGGTGACCGTGATCCCGCCCGGAGAAAGGAGCCTTGCCAGGTACAGCGAGGTGGCGTCGCCCTCGACCGTGGGATTCAGGGCGAGGATGATTTCCCTGATTCCCCCGTCCCGGCACCGTCCCACGAGGGAGCCGATGTTGAGGTCGTCGGGACCTATCCCGTCAAGGGGCGAGATGAGGCCGTGGAGAACGTGGTATCTGCCGTGGAACCCCCCGGTCGCCTCGATGGTGAGCACGTCCTTGGGGTCCCTCACCACGCAGATGACGTCCCTCTCCCGCATCTCGTCCCCGCAGATGGGGCATATATCCCCTTCCGAAATCCCGCCGCACACGCCGCAGCGGAATATGTGGCTCTTGACCTCGATGAGCGTCCGTGCGAGCCTTTCAACCTCCGTCCCGTCCATGGAAAGGACATGGAAGGCGAGCCTTGACGCGCTTTTGGGCCCGATGCCCGGAAGCCTGGACAACTCCTTGGTGAGCGCGTCAAGATAGCGGGAAGGATTTTTCATTGCGCCTTCTTATTTGAACATGTTCCCCAGCGCGGACATGTCCAGACCGCCGGTGAGCTTCCCCATCTCCTCGGCGGAAAAATCCTTGACCTTCTCTACCGCGTTGTTGACCGCGAGCGCGATCATTTTTTCGACTTTTTTCACGTCCGCCTCCTTGATAAACGACGGATCTATGACGATTTCGAGGAGCTTGTACTCCCCGCTCATTGTCGCCCTGACTTCACCGGCGGTGCTTTCGCCCGAAATCCGTGCGGAGGTTATTTTCTTCTGAGTCGCCTTGAACTCCCTCTGCATTTTCATCAGATTTCCGATATCACCCAGTCCCTTTAGCATTTCTGTCTCCTTTATCGATAATTTCACCTAAAAACGCGTCTTTTATCCTGTCCACTGCGTGGCTCTCTTTCCGGTCAGTGTCCGGCAGCTCGGCGCCGGCGACCATCTCCGCGTCGGGCGGAGGTATGACCTCGTCGTCGGGAGCGTTCGCCATGGGGCGGGAGGCCGAGGGCGAGCCCTGGGGCTGCTCATCTGCGCCCTCCGGCGCCGGCGAACGTCCGTGGACGATTTTTATGTCCCGGCCGAGCAGCGGCGAAACGCTTTCCTTTATGAAAGACATCCGCTTGCTGTCAAGCATTCTGTAGTATATCCCGGCGTCCTCCCCGGCAAAAGAGATGGAAAGAACGCCGTCCGACAGGTCAGTCGAAGCGGATTTCAGTATCGAAAACAGGTACTGCTGTTCGTGCTGTATCGAGCGAAGAAAGTCCGTCCACACCTGCTTGAACGGCGCGCGGGGGGATTCGGGAACGGGATGCGGCTCCTTAACGGCCGGTTTTATTTCAGGGGCGGCGGCTGCAGGCCGGCTGCGTGCCGGCTGCGTCTCGCTTACCGGGTCATTTTTTTTTTCGGGCCCGCTCTCGAGCTTTTTGATTATGGCCGCGATCGACGGATTCTTTTTCATCGCGATCATGTCGAGCAGCGCCATCTCGAGGTTGATGCGCTCGTTCGACGAATATCGCAGCTCGGATTGAAGGCTGACCGAGCATCCGAAAAGAGAGGACAGCTCGTCGTCCTCGAAACTGGCGGCAAAATCCTCGAGCCGGCCCCGCTCCTCTCCGGAGAAACCGAACATGTCCCCGACCTCGGCCCGGTTCCTGATGAGCCTGATTATTCTCAGCATGTCGATGAAGCCGGCCACATACCGCGCGATATCGGCTCCCATGGACGAGAGTTTTTCGACCTCGGCCATGGCGTCAGCAGCGTTACCAGACAGTATGCAATCGAGCAGCCGCATATGGCTGTCGAGCGAGACGATCCCCAGTATGGAGAGGGCGTCATCCTCGTCTATCTCGAACTCGGCGCCCGCATCGCCCCCCTTCTGGTTCGAGAACGATATCAGCTGGTCGAGGAGGGACTGCGCGTCGCGCATGGAGCCCTCGGCGGCGCGCGCCACCGGGTACAGCGCCTTTTCGGATATCCGGTATCCCTCGCGGGACACGATGAGCTTGAGGTGGGCCACGATGGCCGCGATGGGTATCTTCTTGAAAAAAAACTTCTGGCAGCGCGAGAGAATCGTTTCGGGTATCTGGTGGATTTCGGTGGTCGCGAAGACGAATACCACGTGGGGAGGCGGCTCCTCGAGCGTCTTCAGCAGCGCGTTGAAGGCCTCCTTGGTGAGCATGTGCACTTCATCGATGATATAGACCTTGAAGCGGGACTTCAGCGGCGCGAAATTGACGTTCTCGCGCAGCTCCCTCACGTCGTCGATGCCCCGGTTCGACGCGCCGTCGATCTCGATGACGTCGAAGGACACTCCTTCCCTGATCTCGCGGCAATTGTCGCATTTCCCGCAGGGTTCGGGCGTCGGACCCGTCGAGGAAAGGCAGTTCAGCGCCTTGGCCAGGACGCGCGCCATTGTCGTCTTCCCGACCCCGCGCGGGCCGGAAAAGATATACGCGTGGGAGATGCGCCCGCCCGCAATGCTGTTGCGGAGCGTCTTTGAAACGTGATCCTGGAATACGATCTGGTCAAAGCTCTGAGGACGCCATTTTCTCGCTGTTACCTGGTAAGACATCGAAGTTGATTGTTCCTTGTCGAGACTGTATCTGCGGAACCGCACTGACACGGCCTGAAAAAAGGCTTAAACCGGAAAGGGGGGGATTCGAACCCCCGGTAACTTGCGCTACACACGGTTTCCAACCGTGCTCCTTCGGCCTCTCGGACACCTTTCCTGCAAAAATTGAATGATCACTGATAAAACAGCGGGTTTTCTTTGTCAATAACGAAACTTTAAAATGTGATATGGAGGGTGCGCTTGCAAACAAAAGGGATATTCAGAACGGAATATCCCTTTTGTCAACTATCGTATGGCATATTTTCGGAGAGAGAGGGATTCGAACCCTCGGAGAGCGTAAGCCCTCATCGGTTTTCGAGACCGACCCCTTCGACCTCTCGGGCATCTCTCCATGTATTGATCAATTTATCTACAGGCCCTTGAATCTTTCAACTATTTTATCCATCGCCTCGTCTGCGACGATGCAGGGCACGGAAAAAAACACGTCCGAACCGGAATAATAATCGATCAGGGGCGCCGTCTTTTCGTCATAGGTGGCGAGCCTTTTCCTGATCACATCCTCCTTTTCGTCGTCTCTCTGGATGATCTGCGAGCCGCATTTGTCGCATACGCCTTCCTTTTTTGGCGGCATCGTATGGATGTTAAATACCGCCTGGCATGAAGAATTGGAACAGGTCCGCCTGCTGGTAAGCCTTCTGATCAGAAGGTCCTGGGGAACCTCGAGATTGATCACGCCGTCGAGCCTGATTCCGAGATCCTTCATGATGCCATCAAGAGACTCGGCCTGAGCAATGGTCCTGGGAAACCCGTCGAGGATGAATCCCTTCGAGCAGTCTTTTTTCTGGAGCCGGTTCTTCATCATGCCAAGAATGATCTCGTCAGGGACCAGATCGCCCCTGTTCATGTAATCCGCCGCCTTTCTGCCCAGTGACGTGCCCTCTTTGACTTCGGCCCTGAGAATGTCACCGGTGGATATCTGAACGATCCCGTATTTCTTTTCCATCAGGGCCGACATGGTGCCCTTTCCGGCGCCTGGCGCTCCAAGCATGATTATTCTCATAAAACGTTCTCCGGTCAGGCCCAGACCCTGGTCTTGATATTGTTCAGCACGACTTCTTTGGTTGGATAGATGTCGACGACGATTTCATCCGGCCTGAACCACAATTTTATTTCTTTCTCCGCGTCTTCCGGGCTCGATGACGCATGAACCACGTTCTCGAACACTCCGGTGGTCGTGATCCTGCCGTACGCTCCTCTGATGGACACCGGGTTGGCGGCCTCGGGATTCGTGTCTCCCACGATATCCCGGATTTTTGTTATTGCATCATCTCCCTGGTACACGAAAGCCACGACCCTGTTTGAATGATGGATTTCGCCCATGATGTATTCGATGAGCTCCTCGAAAAACGGCTTGCCCTTGAGATGCGAATAATGCTCTTCAGCAAGTTCCCTTGAAACCCTGACGACCTTGGCCGCGGTTATGATCAGTTTCGCCTCGGATAGCCTTGACAGTATGTTGCCCGTCAGGGACTTCACCAGACCGTCGGGTTTTATTAAAATTAAAGTCGATTGAACAGCCATGTTTTATCTCCAAATTAATTGGGCAGGTCCGTAAATCAACGCCCGTTTTCACTGCAGGGGATGTTAAAAAACAAAGCTCTCCGCAAGAGAGCTTTGTTTTTTACTGTGCCCAGAGCGGGATTTGAACCCGCACAGGATATTCCCACATGGCCCTCAACCATGCGTGTCTACCAAATTCCACCATCTGGGCGTTCAATATGCAGACTAATTATTGTCACAGCATGATCTTGTCAACAATAAAACCTCTTTTTACCGACAAGCCGTAAATCAATTTCAGAAACTTCATATAACCCTTTATGAAAACGAATTATAAAATAGCATAATCGCCCGTATAATTATATTTGGTTCTTCACGTTTTTGTATGGATTAAGAGAAAGCACCCCGGATTTTCAGAAAAAAGTACTCGTTGTCTCGGAATCCATAAGCAATCCGCTTGATTACCTTTATTTTATTGTTAATGCCTTCCAGAA